>JAVBRP010000112.1:0-4293 GCA_031547815.1 Bacteroidales bacterium
CCGAGGAATTGAGAAGAACGTTGGACGGGATTGCGGAGCGGTACGGGGGTCAGGGGTAAAAAATACGATGAAATTGCAATTTGTCATGCACCCCAAATCGGTTTTCGAAAACGAGAATAACTTTGATTATGAACAATTAAACGCTGCTTCATGCGCAATGCGCGGGGCACATCAAATTGTCGCTTTTCCTGACAGATTATTTGGTTTTTGAAACCCGATAAGATATCCGGCGCGATAAAACTTGAATGCACCGCGATGAATCCGACGTTTGTTTTTGAGAAAATCATCACTAATTTTGCCGTTTCATATTGAAGATGATTCGAAAAAGGCATTGCGGCATCACCATGCGAAGCCGAGAAAAAAGTTCTTTCCGAGTCATCGAAAACATCGATCAAAATGGCCGATTCAAAAAAACAATCATCTTTCGTCGACACCCTGAAAAAGATATCCGAGAACTATGTCGTGCGCAACGTAGTGATATTGCTTCTTATCAGCGTATTTATCTATGCGGGTATGCTTATTTTCTTACGGCACTACACACATCACAGCGAAACATTGCCGGTGCCCGATGTCAGGAAATTACCCGTCCGCGAAGCCGGAAAGTTGCTGCAAGACAAAAAAATGCGCTGGCAGGTATCCGATTCGGTTTATCTCACTTCCGTGAAGCCGGGCACGGTGGTGAACCAAAATCCCGAACCGGGGTTTAAAGTAAAAGAAAATCGCAATGTGTTTTTGACCATCAATGCATTGGCGCCCGAAAAGGTTAAAATGCCCAACGTGGTCGGCGTTTCGCTTCGCCAGGCCAAAACCATGCTCGAATCGCAGGGATTGACGATCGGGAAAATGACCTATGTGCCCGACATTGCGCAAAACAATGTTCTGAAACAGTTGTACAAAGGAAGAGAGATCGGCAAAGGAACGGAAATAGTGAAAGGCTCGGAAATCGATTTGGTGTTGGGGCGCGGGTTGAGCGACGAGCGGACGAGCGTTCCCGACCTTCTCGGATCGACATTAAGCGAGGCACGCGACAACCTGACAAAATATTCTTTGAATCTTGGCGTTATGATATACGACAATACCGTCGTAACGAGCGCCGATTCCGTCAAGGCATTTGTTTTCCGCCAGAAGCCGGAAGCTGCTCCCGATGCGACGCTTCAACTCGGATCGTCTATCGATGTGTGGTTGACGGTTGATGAAACGAAAAAGCCCGGAGCTGTTCCGGAAGTGAAATCCGAATGACGAAAAAATATATTATAGGAATATTATGGTTGATGCACGGCATGGCGATGCAGGCCCAACAGCCCGTTGTCGTTCCGCTCGACCGGAACGTCGTGTTGCAAAGCGATCGACGGCCGATGCTGAAGAGCAACGGGCAAGTCGATACCGTCAGTTTGCCTTTCATTGACGACTTTTCCTATTACGCCCGATCGAATTATCCCGATCCGGCTTTGTGGGCCGACCGCAATGTATACATCAACAACGACTATCCGTATCAACCCCGATCCAACGGCGTTGCCACTTTCGATGCATTGGACGCCGGCGGGAAAGTTTACAGAAACAAAGAAACGCGGTTCGGCGCCGACACGTTAACTTCCGCTCCCATCGACTTGGGCGCGGCGGGCTTGAAGGATGTCCGGCTGAGTTTCTTCTACCAGCCGCAAGGCTACGGCGATAATCCCGAACCGGAAGATATGCTGATCCTTCAATTCAAATCGTCGTCGCACGAATGGATCGGCGTGTGGAATGTGGCAGGTTCGAAGCTTCAACCGTTCAAGCAGGTGGTGGTGACCGTTCCTCAAGCGTATTATTACAAGGGCTTCCGGTTTCGCTTCGTCAATTTGGTCAGCTTGGAGCAGGATCAATTTAACCCCGGCAAAAAAGGCGATGCCGACCATTGGCATATCGACTATGTGCGCATGAAAAGCGATTGGGTCGAAAACGACACCGCCATGAACGATGTTGCCGTGATAGCGCCGGGAAAATCGCTGATCACGGGCTATCAATCCATTCCGTGGAAGCAGATCGAATTCGCTTATGCCACCCGTTTGGAACCCAAAATGGAAATTACGTATCGGAACAACCACAACGAGGGGCATTTCGTGACGCGGCAATTCGAGATTAAGGACATGTACCGAGGCACGAAAACGACGTTGACTTCGGGCGGGGGCGACAATATTATGCCCGAAGAGATCAGGACTTTCGAACAGGACGTTTTCGACCCGTTTATCTCCACTTCGGTGGATTCCGCTTTATTCAAATTGACAAGCTATTTGGGTACCGACTTCAACGATCGCAAGGTGAACGACACGGTTTCATACTTTCAGGTGTTTAAGAATTATTTTGCGCGCGACGACGGTGTTCCCGAAAGCGGATACGGTTACATGGGCGATAAGTCGCAGAATTTTTCCATCGCCTGCCGCTACGAAACATTCATGCCCGACAGTTTGCAGGCGGTTCAGCTCTATTTTAACCCCACGGCCAACGACGTAACCAAGCAGTATGTGTTTAAGATCGCCGTTTGGCGGGACAATAACGGACGGCCCGGCGACCGGGTGTATCTTTCCGACAAGGAATATTCGCCCGAAACGTTCGGAAAATTTGTCACCTGCGTGCTCGAAAAAGCCGTTTATGTCACCAAATACTATTGGATCGGGTGGCAACAAGTTACTTCCGGGTTTTTAAACGTCGGCTTCGACCGCAATTTTAACGATAAAGGAAACCTTTGGTACGACAGTTTCGGCTCCTGGCAACAGGACATGAACGACGGAACGTTGATGATCCGTCCCGTGTTCGGCAAGCGTTCGGATTATCCCACTTCGGTGATTCCGCCCCGAACCGCCGATAAAATCGGGATGAAAATATATCCCAATCCCGCATCGCAACAAATTTATATCGCATTTGACGCTTTCGCGGAAATCAATCCTTCCGAATACGATGCGGAAATATACGCACAAACGGGGCGGTTGCGCTATCGCGGCACACTCGACGGGTTGCCGATCGATGTGAGCCGTTTCGAACCGGGCGTGTATATCGTACGCCTTGTTCATAAAAAGTCGGGACACACGCAATCGCAAAAAATATTGATTTTCAGATGAGAATGTTACATTTACGCGCCATCTTTTGCATCATCGCGGCGTTTGCTCTTTCGGCGTGTCAATTATCATCGGAAAAAGTTACGATACAAATCGGCCGGATGGAACAAAGTTTGTTTTCGACTCCGATCGACTCCGTGGCGGCGTACGTTCCCCGATTGCACCGGCAATACGGCGAGTTGTTGAACCTGTACAGCCTGCGGGTGATCTGCATCGGCGCGCCCGACGATCCGCAATATCCCCGACGGTTGACCGAATTTTTGACCGACTCGCACATGTACGGCGCTTATCGGAAAGTCGAGCAGGCGTATCCCGACTTGAAAGACATCGAAAGCGGTTTGAGCGACGCTTTTACCGTATACCGGAAAGAGTTTCCCGAACGGGTCATCCCCTCGGTGTATACGCTCATTTCGGGCTTCAACCAGTCCATGATCACGGCCGACACGATCCTCGCCGTTGCGCTCGACAAGTATCTCGGCCCTGACGAGGAAATGTATTCCGGGCTGGGTTTGGCGCGGTATCAACGACGCCTGACGGATCGTAAGTACATCGTGCCCGATTGCATGAGGGCATGGGTCGGCACCGAATTTCCGTACAACGACTCCGTCGACAACGTGCTGAACAATATTCTGTACGAAGGGAAAATAGCATATCTGCTGCATCGGATGCTTCCGAATACGCCCGACAGTTTGCTGTTCGGCTTCACGCCCGACCAAATGCGCTGGTGCGGGAACAACACCGGACAAATGTGGACATTTTTGGTAGAGAACAAATTATTGTATACCACCGACCCGCTCACCATTCACAAGCTGGTTTCGCCGGCGCCTTTCTGTTCGTTTTTCACGCGCGAATCGCCGGGGCGTGCGGCTGTTTGGTTAGGCTATCAAATCATCCTCTCATACATGAAACACAACAAAGCGACCTTGCGAGAACTGGCGGCCGACAACGATTATCGCGAAATGCTGGCGAAAGCGAAATTCAAACCGTAGGGAAGGTAAGAGGTAAGAGATAAGAGACTAAAAAGGGAAGAGACGGCCGTTCGGAACCCGGAGCTTCAAAACCCGAAATTCGTTCATCGGAAAGGTGAAAAAATACTTTCATTTTATTTGCAACAATCAAAAACTTGTTTAGCTTTGCAGACATGTTTTTTGCAAAACTCACAACATTTTGTACCCGCTTTACGACATATCAAATTCACTCA
>JAVBRP010000161.1:0-4533 GCA_031547815.1 Bacteroidales bacterium
GTACGACTGTCCTTTTACGGCAATGATTTCCATACAGGTTTCGTGCGAAAGATGAAAATGTTGCACGGCCAATATTTCTTTGAAATAATCGTGCTGAATGTCGGCTATTTTTCGACCCAAATCCCGTTTGTGATGATCGTATACCAAAGTGATGGCGCCCGCTACCGTGTGGTTGCATTGCCATTTCTTCTCCACCAGATTCCGTTCGATCAGTTGCCGTATAGCTTGCGAACGATTCGGGAAATTATTTTCCGCAACGTAACGATCCAAAGCCTCAAGCAATTCTGCTTCCAACGAAACGCCAAAACGGGAAACCGACATAGTGTTACTTCTTAAAAAAATCGTGTCGCAAAGATAATATTTATCCACAAATTACACGAACTTTTAGCTCGGCGAAGCCAATTTCAAATTCGACGAAGAAAAAGAGCGGCAATACAACCGAGTTTACGAGCTCGGCGAAGCCAATTGCCGCTCAACATAATACGTTTACAACACTTAATCGTGAGGTTTTATTTCCCGCCCAGCAGTGTTTGGTATTTTCCGGATGCAAGCAGCATATCCGTAGCCGCTTTTATTTGCGAATCTTTTCGGATGGTGTTGGCCACGCGCCCCGTGTTGTAATAATAGCGCGCAACGATTTCTTCTTCCAACAACTCTTTCACATCGTCCTTGAACAGTTCCAAATCCTTGAAACGATCGTGCGACAGTTTGGCTTGCAATGCATTGAATTCCGCTTGAGCGTTTTCCATGTATTTCTCGCGAACGGCCGCTTCTTTCAGCTTTTGGAACGTGACTTCGCTTTCCGTTTGGTAGTCGAAGAACTTATCTTGAAGAAAAGCGACGAAGTCTTTGTATTCTTGATCGGTCAGCCGGAACGTTTTGGCGCTCGCGATCGAATCGTGCTTGTGCGCGTAAACTGTCGCGTAATCGAAAATCAGATTGCGGATATAGAGGGTAACGGCTATGCGGCTGAGTGTTTCGGGCGCGGCTTCGATGTCGGGCATTACACCGCCGCCGTCGCGAACAATGCGTTTGTTTTTCAGTGTTTTATATTCGCGAATCAACGAGTCGGGAATATATCCCACGCTGCCGTCGGCTTCGCGGTGCGTATAGTCGAGCGCCTGAATGCATCGCCCGCTGGGGATGTAATATTTGGCCGTGGTCACTTTCAGTTGCGTATTGTAGCTCAGCGGTCGCGTGGCTTGCACCAAGCCTTTCCCGAAAGTGCGTTGCCCGACGATGACGCCCCGATCCAAATCCTGAATGGCGCCGGCTACGATTTCTGATGCCGATGCCGACGCACGATTGACCACCACGGCAATCGGAATGACGGTATCCACGGGCTCGTGACGGGTGGTATAAATATTGTCCCATTGTTTGATGCGGCCGCGGGTGCTGACCACTTCCCGGCCGCGTTTCACGAAGAGGTTGACCACTTCGACGGCTTCCACCAACAATCCGCCGGGGTTATTGCGCACATCCAACACCAGCGATTCGATGTCGTGATCCTTTTTCAATGCGGTCAATGCGTCTTTGACTTCTTTTCCCGCGTTGACGGAAAAGTTGGATAAGCGGATGTATCCGATTTTGTTGTCGTCACCCAAAGTGCCGTAGTACGGAACATTCGGAATGGCAATGTTTTCGCGTGTCAGCGTCTTGGTTATTTCGTTTTTCGTGACGGCTTGCAGATAAGTTATTTCCAACTTGGTGCCCGGCGTCCCTTTCAACATTTCGCTCACTTCGGTATCGTCCTTTCCGGTAAGCCATTTTCCGTCAATCTTCATCAACATGTCGCCGGGGCGAATTCCCGCTTTGTCGGCGGGTTTGTCGCGCGTCAAATCGATAATCGTGATCGCATTGTCCACATCGCGTATCGAAGCTCCGATGCCGCCGTATTGTCCCGTGGTAACGGTTTTGTAGTCTTCCATTTCCGATTCGGGGATGAAAGTGGTGTACGGGTCGAGCGTTTCCAACATTCCTTCGATGCTTTTGTCGATGACTTTTTCGGGATCGATCTCGTCTACATAATACAAATTCAGTTCGCGGAACAGGTTAAAGAAAATATCCATGTTCTTGACGATGGCGAATTCCCGATCGGACATGGTGACGAACGACATCGACAGGACAAGTACGATGCCCGTCGCTATCAAGACGATTTTCGATTTGCGTTTTTTGATGTTCATGATGATGATTAAACCTCGAAAACCCCGAAAAAGTTTTTGTGCTTTGCACCGGGTTCTGCTTTCACCCCTAAATCCCCTAAAGGGGACTTTGCGATGCGCTTGTATACAGTGATTCCCCTTTAGGGGTCAGGGGTAAAAACAGTTAGGGCTTTCTTCCTTATTTTTTGTTTGCCTTATATTTTTTTACTTCTTCAATAAACGTACCGAACATGTATTCGGTGTCGGTGGCGCCGCCCGATGCTTCGGGATGAAACTGCGCCGAAAAGAACGGTTTGGTTTTGTGACGAATACCGTCGTTGGTTCCGTCGTTCAGGTTGATATAATACGGTTCCCACTCGTCGGACAGCGTATTCGTGTCGATGGCGAAACCGTGATTCTGTGCGGTGATGAACGCCGTGTTGCCGCCCGCCTGTTTTACGGGCTGGTTGTGGCTGCGATGCCCGTATTTCAGTTTGAATGTGTCGGCGCCTGCCGCCAATCCCATGATTTGATTTCCCAAACATATTCCCATGATGGGTTCGTTGCGTTGAAATGCTTTGGCTACGTTTTGAATAGTGGCTTTGCATTTTTTCGGATCGCCGGGGCCGTTGGTGATGAACAGTCCGTCGTATTCTTCGCCGAGGAAATCGTAATTCCACGGCACGCGAATCACCGTGGCGTCGTTGGCAATCAAATCGCGGATGATATTGTATTTCACGCCGCAATCGACCAGCAAAATGCGGTGCGAGCCGTTGCCGTATACCATCTTTTCCTTGCAACTGACCATATCCACCAAATTGTCATCGTAAGGGTTATATGCGGGAACGTCTTGGTCTTGATAAATCACTTTGCCGAGCATGGTTCCTTTTTCGCGGAGATGCTTGGTCAGCGCTCGCGTATCTACACCGTAAATACCCGGAATGCGGTGTTCCTTCATCCATTCGTCCAAACTTTTGCAAGCGCCCCAATGGCTGTAATTTTTGGTGTAATCCGTCACCACCAACGCGGAAATATAGATGTCGTCCGATTCGAAAAATTTCGGCATGTTGTTCTCGCGATCGTCTCGCGGAACGCCGTAATTTCCCACCAAAGGATAAGTCATCACCAAAATCTGTCCCTTGTAGGACGGGTCGGTAAGACTTTCGGGATACCCCGTCATGGCGGTATTGAACACAACTTCTCCGGCTGCCGAACCTTGATAGCCGAACGATTTTCCGCGGCATTCGGTGCCGTCTTCCAAAATGATTTTTATATCTGTCATATATTGATGTTAACTGCTATTTTGAGGGTTTTACGTCGATAAAATCTTTTATCTGTTCGGGCACCAACCGTTTGCCGATGATGTCTTCTTTTTCGTCCAACAGATAGATGATCGGCGTCATGGATATATCGTACAAGTCCCTGAATTTGTTGCTGTACGGGCTCCATGCGTTGGTCCACCCGAACAGGTTGTGCTCGTTTACAAAATCGATCCATTTTCCTTTGGCTTCCTTGGAGATAACGGTTTGTACGGTAATCACCTGTAACCCTTTGTCTTTATACTCTTCCCATACCTTGAACATATCCTGAATCGTTTTCTTGCAATGGCTGCAACTGTAATCCCAAAACAGAATGGCGGTATATTTGCTTTTCAATGCTTTACGGAAGTCTTGAATCATTGTGCCTGCATGCAAATCGAATTTGATGGCCGTATCCAATGCTGCGGCTTTGAAATGTTCGGGCGGCAGGGCCATCAGCATTTCCATGGGTGGAGCGGGGTTTCCGATCAGGTTCGGTTTCTTCTTGTCCACTTCCTTTTTCAGCGTTTCGATATAGTCGCCGGTGCTCCACTTGGCGAAAGGAATGTACCATTTTTCGGCAATGTGCACCCAAACGTTTTCGTGCACCATCACCTTGCTTTTCACGTAATAGTTGAAAACGGAAACCAGGATGCAACGGAAAATCTCCTCGTTTGCTTGGGCCTTTCTCAAAATCTTGTCCGCTTCCGCGCAAATGGTGTCGGGATGTTGCGGAATAACCCTCGTCAGGTATTCGATCACCTTATCCTCATAGAAAGGCGTGCGCAACATTTCGGGATCGTAGATATTGAGATTGTCGAAGAAATGCGCGCGATACCAACGATATACGTATTCGCGATCGGTAACATTTCCGGCGGCGTCTTTTGGCGGTTCGGGCAGATTGCTGTCGGGCGGAATCAGCGTTTTCAGGAATTTGGCGACGTACCGTCCCGGATTGGCATCGATCAATTTTTGTATGTATGCGAGCCGTTCCTTGTTCAGCGTTTGCATCTGCGTGCGGATGGCCGTTTTTTCGTCATCGGTTGCCGTCGTTTTCATTTTTTCGGTCAGCTTCTGAAACTCGGCGCTGCGTT
>JAVBRP010000373.1:0-15391 GCA_031547815.1 Bacteroidales bacterium
CCTGCCAATCCCGTAAAGGACGGCTATGTGTTCCTCTTCTGGCATTTGAAAGGAGCCTCCGACATCTACAGTTTCAACACTCCCGTGAACAGCGACATCACCCTCGTAGCCAAGTGGAAAGAGGACAATGGCACAATTGAGTATTGGAAAGTGTCATGGGTACTCAACGGCGGTGCGTGGCCTTCGGGCAGCAATCCTGCTACGCAGGTGGTGAAAGGCAACAGCCTCGTCGAGCCGAACGCACCGGCCAAAGAAGGCAGCGCTTTCGATGGGTGGTACAAAGAGACGGCTCTGACCAATAAAGTCGTTTTCCCTTATGCAGTTACAGCCGATGTAACGCTTTATGCCAAATGGAAAACCGAAAGCGGAGGTACCACCGCGTTCACCATACGCAATACCGCTGAATGGACCGCCGCCGTGAATGCTATCAAAGCGGGAGGCAACAACAAATCCTACACCCTCGTTATAGAGGGAACCGTGCCGGTGCCGCCTACCACGGGAGTGGAGCAGGGCAAACCGTCCACCTACACTTTCGGCAGCGGCGACAGGCTTTCTGTCACCTTAACGGGAAGCGGAACCCTTGCCCTTTCCGCTCCGGGATTCCTGCTGTGCCTTTCGGGATATGTTTCGGGCGAAACGGTGAAACAGAAACTCATTATCGACGGCCCCGTTCTGCACGGCCGTGCGGACAATACTGTTCCTCTGCTGCGCATGGATTATGCCGATCTTGAACTGAAAACCGGAAAGATCACCGAAAACACCAACAATGGCGGCGGCGGTTCAGGGTTCGGCGGCGGAGTATACTTTAATACGGGTGTCTTCAATATGTCGGGTGGAGAAATCAGCAATAATATATGCGGACAAAAGAGTTATGTCGCGAGCGGCGGAGGAGTATGCATCAGGGCCGGGGTATTCAATATGTCGGGCGGAACAATCAACGGAAATATAGGCAATGATGGCGGCGGAGTATTCACATATTCTACTTTTAACATGACAGGCGGCGTCATCAAAGGGAATACCGCAATGTCATCGTCTCCGTACGGTGGTGGTGTGTATGTCCACAGCTATGGCAGTTTCAGTAAAACGGGAGGAATCATTTATGGTTCCAATGCCGATGATACCGACAAAAACAAGGCCGTTAATTTTATTGATAATACTTCGTACGGCAACCGGGGTGCGGCGGTGTATCATCCCGTGAGCATTGTTATCAACACCTCAAAGGACGAACGCAGGGAAAGTACGCTGGGCGAAAAAGATAATATAAGTACCGGCGACGATAACGGCTGGAGGTTATAAAAATACTTCCTTTAAAGGAAAGTCGCTCTTAAGAATAACCGACGGGAGCGCCGACAACAACCGCGTCAACAACTACACCCGAAGATGACAACGGCCCTGCGACATTATTGCCGCAGGGCCGGAGACGCGATTTACCGTCCGGAAGATTTCCGAGAACCGGAATCCGAAGATTGCGATGCGGCAAATCCTACGGTTTTCGAAACAAAACCGATCTTTTGCTTGTTGTATTTAAGATAACCAAAATAGGACAACAATGAGAACAAAAGAGGTACAAAGGATTTACGAACCGCCTCCGACGCGAATGGTAGGCAACGGGTTTAAGGTGCATAATTTTTTTCCCGGTTTAATGGACATGCAGCGGATGAGTCCGTTTTTTCTGTTGGATTATAATGCGCTGACCGCTTGGCCGCCGAGCCGTATCCCGCAAGGCGTGGGCGTGCATCCGCATCGCGGCATCGAAACGGTGACGGTGTCGTATCGGGGAAAGATAGCCCATCACGACAGTGCGGGAAACGGCGGCGTGATAGGCGAAGGCGATCTGCAATGGATGACGGCGGGCGGCGGCATCCTGCACAAGGAATATCATGAAGAGGCATTCAACAAGCGCGGCGGCGATTTTCACATGGCGCAGATATGGGTAAACCTGCCCCGAAAGCATAAAATGTCGCCGCCCAAATACCAAAGCCTTCTTTACGAAGAAATACCGAAACACCCGCTCCCCGGCGATGTCGGAACGGTGGAAGTGGTTGCGGGCAACTACAGAGGCGTCAAAGGAATTGCATCCTCGTTTTCGCCCATGGAGATGTACAACATCAAGTTGAAAAGGGGCGGAACGGCAACCGTGTCGCTGCCGGCAGATTACAATACCGGGCTTTTGGTGGTGAAAGGTTCCGTAAAGATCAACCATAATGCGTCGGCGCCGGTCGATAACTTTGTGCTTTTCGAGAACGACGGCGAAAACATCGAACTGCAAGCCGATGACGACGCTCTTTTGCTGATGTTGAGCGGCGAACCGCTCGATGAACCTATCGCTGCGGGCGGTCCGTTTGTGATGAACACGCGCGAAGAGCTGTACCAAGCTTTCGACGATTTCGAAGAGGGGAAATTCGGGCATTTGGACGATTGGACGCGGAATATGTAAGAGCGCGTTCGGAATATCGAAAACGCCTGATTCCCGCAATTTTATAAATCTTTGAAGGGCGATGCTCCGGCAACCGATGTTTTTATACTTTTGCGCCGTCAAAAAATCAATGTATATGAAAGCATTCGCCACTGTCGGGCTGTTGGTTATTTCCAATGTGTTCATGACCTTTGCGTGGTATGGCCACCTGAAGTTTAAAGAGATGAATTGGTTCAGCAATTGGGGTTTGCCCGCCATTATTCTTCTCAGTTGGGGTATCGCTTTGTTCGAATACTGTTTTCAGGTTCCGGCCAACCGCGTAGGATTTTCGGGAAACGGCGGCCCTTTCAATTTGTGGCAACTCAAGGTGATGCAGGAAGTGATCACGCTGGTGGTCTTCACCTTTTTCACCACGCTGGTTTTCAAAAACGAAACTTTTCGGATGAATCACGTTATCGGATTCATCTTTTTGATCTTGGCGGTTTATTTCATTTTCAAAAAATAAAGTCGCTTGGGGTGTGCGTTGCGCCTTTGCGTGATTATTTCAAGTATTCTTTGTATTTATCGAGCACTTCCTGCGGGTCGTAAGTATACCAGCTGTATCCGTTGCGGCGTTCGTAGCCGATTTCCGACATGGCGTATTTCTTGATGCCGTCGCGGTCGCAGAAGAACGGCCGGTTGTCGTCCAACTCGTAGAAGCGCGCCCAGACGGCCGGAGCCGAAGGATCGGACACGACACAACGGTCGCGGCGGCCTTCGCTGTCCGGTTTCGTTTCGACTTTGATTCCGGTGATCTTTGTCTTTTCGAACCATTCCGCGGCGGCGGCAATTGCCTTTTTCACTTCCGGCTTCGGTTTCTTGATGTCCATCAACAACAGAACAATTTCGGCCGATTCGAACCCGCTCAACGAAGGCAGTTCGTAGGCGCGCGCTTTGGCCGGAGCCAACGTGTTTTCGTCATGTTGGGCGCACCACACCGTCAATTTCCCGTTTTGGCGGTATTGCGTTTTGATGATGCAGTCCACGCCGCGATCGAAAGCGCCGGCACATTGCTTGATCAGCGCGGGATCGTCTACAAAAGCAAAAAGTTTGTCGCGGTCGGCTATTCCTTTGAGGACACTCATCACGTTCACCATCAAATTGTCGTTATACGTGATGTGCGTGTAATAACCCTTCCGTAAAGGGTAATACTGCGGCCATCCGCCGTTGGGATACTGCGCCGCAAGCACGAAACGCAACGCTTTCAGAAATGCATCCTTATATTTCGCAATGTGCGTTTTGTTGTACACTTTTGCCAAATAGGTCATTTCCGAATAAGTCGCTTCGTTGTCCATCGTGCTGTCGTCGGTTTTATCCTTCGCGGCAAGAATCGTCTGCTTGTCGTTTTCGGTCAATTTCCGGTGCACCGGGATATTTTTCGGCCATCCGCCCGTGTTGCGTTGATAGAGCAACACATTGTCGGCAATCGCGATTGCTTCGGGAGTGCCGTACCAATCGTCGGGTTGGTCCCTGACTACGTTTCCCCAACGTAAATCGTAGACGCTCTTTTTCAAATATTCGGTCAGCGGCAGGTTCAACTCCTGCATCCCGCCCACGGCCATTTGCGCTATCCGGTAAGCGCCGAACTCGTTCAGATGCGTGTCGTCCTTCAACCCGTCGGGATGCTTGGGCGACTGCCCCGGTTGCAGCCATAAGAACATCCGTTTGGACTCTTCCGGGCCGATGCTCAACAAAGTTTTGCGCGTCCGTTCGGCCATGTCGATCATCGGGACATCGAGCTTGAGCGCCAGTTCGCGCACTGCCGTGAGGTATGCGCCGTGCGTATCGATCGGCATGCCGCCGTCGAACTTGCGCCGGGCAATGGATGTCATCAGCACCGGACAGGCGCCTTTGGCACGGGTGTCGTTCACATACATCGTCAGAAAGTCGCGATAGGAGCCGTTCGGATCGGTATAACGCTTCGGGTCCTCGCTCTTTTCGTCGTTGTGCCCGAACTGAATGAAAACGTAATCGCCCGGTTTCAATTTATCGACAATCGGCGTCCAGCGGCCTTCGTCGAAAAAACTTTTGGAGCTGCGACCGTTGACGGCGTGGTTCTCGACAACGACACGGCCGGCATCGAAAAATTGTTGCAGAGCCTGCGCCCAGCCGCGTTCGGGGTTGCGGTTCGCGGTGTCCTTGTTTGCCATGGTGGAATCGCCGATGGTGTAAACGGTGATTTTTCCCGCCGGCTGCACGAATGCCGAAAAAAGAACGACGGCAACAATCGAACAAAATGTAATTGCCTTGATTTTCATGATTGTGGTATTAACGGATTATTTTTTTATGGATGATTGATTTGTTTTATACTTCACGCCGTCAAGTTTTGTGCATTTATACTTCGCGCGGTCAAGTTTTGTGATATTCCTCTTTGCGTCTTAGCGCCTTTGCGAGAGGTAATATCACGCAAAGACGCCAAGGCGCGAAGCACAAAATAACTCCGCGTGAAGTATAACTGCACAAAACTTGGCCGCATAAACTATAATAAACGATTAATATTTATGAATATTTGCTTCCGCGCGCCGGTTTGGAGCAAATGTTGACGAACATTATCATCAAACCGGTAGTTTGGAGCAAATGTTGACGAACATTTTCATCAAACCGATAGTTTGGAGCAAATGTTGACGAACATTTTCATCAAACCGATAGTTTGGAGCAAATGTTGACAAACATTTTCATCAAACCGATAGTTTGGAGCAAATGTTGACAAATATTTTCATCAAACCGCCGGTTTGGAGCAAATGTTGACAAACATTATCATCAAACCGATAGTTTGGAGCAAATGTTGACAAATTTTTGCTTCCGCGCATCGGTTTGGAGCGAATGGTGAGTCCACTCCGAAAAGCCGTTTACCCCTAAATCCCCTAAAGGGGACTTTCGCGAAGCGCGGTAAACAGGGGTTCCCCTCGAGGACTTTCGCAAAGCGCGGTAGACGTGGGTTCCCCTTTAGGGGTCAGGGGTGAAAACTGCGCATCGGGATGAAAAGCGGCAATACTATTGCCCCTCAACGCCGGTTCGAATATCTTACCGAATCTTCACCTGCCCCGCATCCGCAGCCTTGTCGATACTCACATCTTCCTTGCCGAGGGCGCTTTCCGCGATGTTGATATTTTTACACGCCTTACCCGACACGCTCACTTTCGCCCGATCGGCGCCTTTCCCGGCCAACCCGTCGATTTCGATGTTCTTGGCGTTACGCAAAATCAGGTTCGGCCCTTTGGCGGCAATCACGCGCAAGTGATGCAATTTCACGCCGTCCGATTCCACGATTTCGGCGCCGCGGTCGGCCGTGATCGTCACATTGCTGATGTTGATGTTGCGCACGTTCATTTCGGGCAAACCGTTGAAAAACATGGCGCGCCCCGCTCCGTTGCAGGCGACGTTGCGGATATAAATGTCTTTGAATTGCGGCGTTGCTTCGGTCACCGGCATCAATTGTTCTTCCGCTTCGGCATCTTTTGCGGGTTCGTCGCCTTCGGGAACGGGCGATGTGCCGCCGTAGAAAAGGTCGAACAGCAACGGTTCCGTCGGTATGTCAACCATGTGAATGTCGCTGATGTGAATATTTTCGACCACGCCGCCGCGCCCGCGATTACTCTTGAACCGCAAGCCCACGTCGGTACCCATGAACGTGCAGCCGGAAACCTTGATGTTCTTCACGCCGCCCGACATTTCGCTGCCCACCACAAAGCCGCCGTGCCCGTGGAAAACGATACAGTTGTCCACAATCACGTTTTCGCAAGGCTTGCCGCGCTTGCGCCCTTCTTCGTCCTTGCCCGACTTGATGCAGATGGCGTCGTCGCCCACATCAAAGCTGCTGTTGATGATCACCGCGTTTCTGCACGATTCCAGATCAAGTCCGTCGCCGTTCTGCGAATACCAAGGGTTGCGAACCACAATGTCGCGCGCGGTGAAGTTGTCGCACATCAACGGGTGGATGTTCCACCCCGGCGAGTTTTGGAACGTGACGCCTTCGAGCAGCACGTTGCTGCATTCCTGCAAGCTGATCATCACCGGCCGCAGAAAATCTTTCACGTCGGCCCATTCGTCGTCCTTCAAATTGCGCGGAACATTCATGTCGCTGATCATATTTCCTTTGAGCGATTTCTCGGAAGGATACCAAATATCGCCCTTTTCGTTGAGCACACCGCCCGACGCGACCAAACTTTTCCATTGCCCCGCCGTCAGTTTCAGCTTTTTCACCGGCCGCCATGCATCGCCCGATCCGTCTATCAAGCCTTTGCCCGTGATGGCGATGTTGGTCAATCCTTTCCCGGAAACGGGCGATTGGCACCGTTTGGTTTTTAAGCCTTCGAACGAAGTTTCCACCAACGGATACAGATCGAAGTCGGGGCTGAACAACAGCACGGAGCCTTCTTCGAGATGCAGATTGATGTTGCTTTGAAGAACGATCGGCCCCGTCAGCCAAAGACCTTTCGGGACGGTCAACGTTCCGCCGCCTTTCTTCGTCAATGCATCCATCGCTTTGGCAAACGCTTCGGTGTTGAGCGTTGCGCCGTCGGGCACGCCGCCGTGGCCGGTAATGCTTTCCCGGTTGTCGGGAAAAACGGGTTCGGTAACCTTTTCCATTTTGAACGGCAGGTTTTCGTACAGATAATCGTACCGGCCGCCGGAATCGGAATTATCGGATCGGTTGGTCGCCGGTTGCGAACAGGCCTGCAACAGACAGGCAAGAACGATGAATATATACAATCGTTTCATGATTTGATGATGGTTATTTTGGTTATATTTTTTATTGACCACACCCCGATCCGAAAATCGGAATGACTTATCGGCTCCAACCCGGCAGCGAAACCGATGCCTGATAGTTGGAATAATTATACAACGGGTTCCGCACGGGTTTATACAATTTTGTTTTCAACGGACTGTCGCTTTGCGTGTAAACCCAAATTTCGTACGGATCCCACACCACGATTTCGTCGCGGCAATCGCCCGTAATGTCCAAAACGGCATTGCACATATCGGGGTGGCCGTCGTCGGGAAATTGCAGCACTTTGCGCCCGCGTCCGTCATACACGCCGCCTTCTTCCACGTTCGGGTTATGTACGAAATATTCCTCCGACCGCCCCGTCCAGTTCAGCGGCAGGCACATGCTCCCGTAGTGGTTCGGCTCGAAATCGTGGTACACGGCTCCGTCCGCATCGTAATAATGCAAAATTCCCTGATTGCCCCAGAAATTGATCGACACGGTTTCCAAACCCGGCAGGTCGTCCCGGAAATTGGCCACCGCCGGGTTTTGAATGTGGCCGAGATAATGATGATGCAGCATCTTGCCGTCCGTGTCCATGAAAATGGTGCCTTCGTCGCTCGACGCAATCAAAATGCGGAACTTGCCGTCGTTCTTGAAATCGACGATGGCAACGCCGTCCGCGTGATCCAGCAATTCCTTATCCTTGCTCCAAAGCGCTTTGCCGTCGTGGCGGAACAATGTGTACCCGGCCATCAGCTCGTCCCTGCCGTCGCCGTCGATATCCTTGGCGTAAGGATAATGACCGGTGTTGCAATCGGCGTCCCACAACAATTTCCAATCCCTGTTGTAGGCCCACACATGCCAATAGCGATCTTTGATGATCATGTCGCCGTCGTAGCCCGCGCCGCTCAGGTCGCAAAAAAACAGGCAATCGCCCAAAATACGTTCTTCGGTTCGCGAACTGACCGGCGTCGGCTGCCGCCGCAATATCTTACCCGTTGCCCCGTCGGCCATCACTATTTCCCGATTCATCGTGTAGATCACTTCGGTTTTGCCGTCGTTGTTCACGTCGTGAATCTGGAACGCCACGTCGCACGTTTGTTGCACTTTCCACACGTCGGGAGTTCCCGTCCGCCACAGCATCTTCCCGTCGAAAGTCATCGCCGTCAGGCAGCTCAATTCGCTGTATTGATCCTTCGGGCCGTGGTTCACCACCTGTCCGATCAGCACATCCGGCTGCCCGTCGTTGTTCAGATCGCCGAAACGGAGATTGCGGCCGCACCCGAATCCGCGTGTATTGAGTTTTTTCCAAACCGTGAGCTTGGGATTGGCCGCTTGCAGTTGCTTTTCTTCCGCCGCGTACTGTTGTTTCTCCTGTTCGAATTGCCGGTTGTTCGCGGGCGTCATCAGCACCTTCACCCCGTAGAGCCGCGAGGGCGCTGCCGTGAGGAATGCGATTTTTCCTTTACGGAATGTCGCGTCGGTTGCTTCAACGCCCGGGCCGTCTTCGAATCCCGCTTTGATCCGATCGCCGTCGACCTCCACCCAAGCGTTCAACATCCTTCCTTGCGGAACGTCGAAAGGCGTTTCGGCAAGCGTTTCTTCATGCAATTCCCGAAAGGCTTCGGCGTCTTTCACCTTTTTCAGCACCGCCTTTCCTTTTTCGATACCCCAGAAATAATAGTTCCGGTTGTTCCGGTAACGGAAAACCATGCCGCAACGCTTATCCGGCGCATCCGATAAGAAACGCGCTTCGAGCCGGTAATTTCGCCACAACGAATCGCCCGCCACGATCATCGGATACCAATACGTGTCCTTATAACCGTACTGCTGATTGATGTATCGCCCGATCGAATCTTCGCGAAGACTCCATGCCGCCTGGAAATCGCCCGAACGAAAGGCTCCGACCGCCCAATCGCCGTGAGGCCGTGCCTCGGCCATATATTGATACTCGGTTTGCGCGCCCAAATCCGACGAAACAGGCCCGCGCTGCATCCGCACGAAGCCGTCTTCGAAAACCGTTTCGTAATTTGCCGACGGCTTGCAACCGTTCAACAGCAAGAGAAAAAGCACAAAAGAAAAATGAAATTTCATGATGTAAGCATTAATTGTTGATTATTGATTTGATTGTATCAATAATGACGTTCGGATGCAGGCACATACTTAGGATTTGCTTTAAAATATGTTGTTGACATTGCGGTCGGCGATCTTTATGATGTTTCATTCGTTACCGGAAAAAAGGGGATAATGCTGCCGTCGACAACAAATATCCCCAAACGATTCAATGCAGCAAAAGTCCCGGACGGTTCACGACGCTCCGTTTTTCGGGCCGTTTCGTTTGTCTTGACATTTTTACGGGATGTAATGATAGAAACGATTAATAAAAACAAGGCGATGTATCCGATGATAAACGATATTCTTTTCATGGTGCGGATTCGGCAAACAAATTGGGAACATACGGATAACGAAATATATGTCAAACGATCATTTTGGGTACAAACACAGATGAAAAGTTTCGACAGCGTGCTTAGCCCGATATTAAATAAGGCAAATACGCCATTATAATCTTTTTTTTGGCGCGTCATTGCGAGGAGGAACGACGAAGCAATCTCGGAGACTGCTTCGCTATCGCTCGCAGTGACGCGCTTTTTTTTGTCATTGCCTGTTGTTTGATTTTATAATTACCAATCACAATGACGTTGCGTTATTATTTCATTGACACGACAACTAAATCTTATTTCAATAATATTCCCGTCAATATAAACGGCGCCATGCCTTTGGTGTCGTTTTGCACGATTTTTTCGGTGACATAATAATTGTAAGAACCGTCGCGATAAGGGTTTCCGCCCAACCCGCACCCGCCGCATGTTTTTTCGAGATTGATCGATCCGTCGTCGGTTTTGTTGATCAGGCGGGCAACAATGCCTTGATAGGTTTTTTTCGCTTCGTCGAGATATGATTGCGGCAGCCAGCCTTTTTGCGCGCCTTTGGCAAAAGCGTAAGCGAACATGCCCGAACCCGACGCTTCCAAATAGTTGCCTTCGCGATCGCCGGCATCGGTCACTTGATACCACAAAGCGGTTTTCGGATCGCGGACTTTCAGCAATGCGCCCGATACGTTGTTCAGTATATCGATGATCGGTTGCCGGCCGGGGTGATCGGCGGGAAGAAAGTCGAGCACATCGACGATCGCCATGACGTACCATCCGATGGCGCGGCTCCAATAGTTGGGCGATTGTCCCGTTTCGGGATTGCTCCAGCGTTGTTCGCGGCTTTCGTCCCAAGCGTGGTACAGCAGTCCCGTTTTCGGATCGAGCGTGTGCCTGTATATCAATGCGATTTGCAGCGCCGCTTCGTCGAACCATTCCGGCTCGTTGAATTCGGCGGCATATTGCGCCATGAAAGGCGATGCCATGAAAATGCCGTCCAACCACATTTGGTGCGGATAGATTTTCTTGTGCCAAAAACCGCCTTCTTTTGTGCGCGGTTGTGTTTTAAGTTGTTGGATGTGGTTTTGAATCGCTACTTTGTATTTATTGTCGTCGGTTTTGTGCCACAGCGTAAACAGGTTGACTGCGGGGCGAATGCGATCGAGGTTATATTCTTCGGGGTTGTAGAAACGAGCCGTACCGTTGGGATTGATGTAATAATCCATGTAGGTTTTCATGTAGCGGAAATATTTTTCGTCGCCCGTTTCGTCGCTCAGTTTTCCGATGGAACCCGCCAACAGTGCAATGTCGTATTGCCATTTGTCGGGCGTTGCGGTCGATTTGATGAGGGAATCGTGGCGGGTCATTTCCGCGTCGGCCATCCGCACCGACCAAAGCAAAGGGTCAACAGCTTCTTCGGTTTTTGTGTTTTGTTGCGGAGTATTCTTGCAACCCGTTGCCGCAAATATCGTTGCGGCGATGCATATCGTTATTCCGAATAATTTCATATCTTAAAAATTTGCGGGGTAAACTTTGTCGTGATCACTTCTCACCTGTAAAAAAATACGTTATTTTCGCACGTTTTTTTACAATGCAATGTTAATCGGTTTCTCACGGGCAACGTGAAAATATCTTCCCAAAAAAGCGTGTGTAAAATATCACAAAGAGGGGTAAAAATCCCAAAAAGCAGGGGTAAAATTCCCGGAAGTCGGAATTAATTACGTTTCAGGCGATAATCGGTGATTCCCAACAGTCGGTATGTCTCTTTCAAAGCGTCTTCATTGCTGGTAATGATCAGTAATTTATCGTCCGGCTTCAATTCGGTTCTTCCTTTGGGAACAAAATATTTATCCTCTCGCTTTACCATTACGGCCAACGTTTGCTCGGGCAACGATATGTCCATCAGCCTATTTCCGTTCGATAATATGCTTGAGGTGATAACGATCTCGGTCATGGTCGATTTAATGTCGTCCGAAAATTCCACATCAAAATCCCGAAATTCACTTTCATCTTCTTCTTTGAGCGACAGCCCCAGCCAATCGGCTATTTTGGTTAACAAAGCGCCTTGTATCAGCAAGGACATCAAGGTGATGAAAAACACGATATTAAATACCGGACGGGCATTGTGGACGCCGGCGGCCAACGGATAGATGGCGAAAATGATGGGAACGGCGCCGCGCAGTCCCACCCACGACACAAATAGTTTATCTCTGAAAAGCATTTTCCGGAAAGGGAACAGCGATAAGAATACGCTCAGCGGGCGCGATCCGAAAATCATGAACGCTCCGGCGAGCAATCCGGCTCCGGCAACCGGCCACAGTTCTTTCGGGTTGACCAATAACCCCAACGTCAGGAACATGGTGAGCTGGCTGAGCCATGTCAATCCTCCGAAAAACTCGATCGACGGGCGTTTATACACAAATTTTGAATTTCCGATGATCAAGCCGGCAATGTAAACCGCCAAATAACCGTTTCCGCGTATAAAATAAGTAACGGCAAAGATAAATATCCCGCAGGTGAACAGCAGGACGGGATAGAACGAGTTGTTGCCCAGGTTGATTTTGTTGATCAGCCAAACGGCCGAATGCCCCAAAGCATATCCCGCAACGATTCCGATAACGAATTGCATGCAAAATGAAAGAACGGCCACGCCGTAATAAAGGTCTCCGCTCTGTTCGTTTGTGATCAATTGAATAAAAACAATGGTCAGCATATACGCCATCGGGTCGTTGCTTCCGCTTTCCAATTCGAGCAGCGGTTTCAGGTTATGTTTGAGTTTGACGCCTTTGCCGCGCAGAATGGAAAAAACCGAAGCCGAATCGGTCGACGACATGACCGAGGCCAACAGCATCGATTCGAAAAAAGAGATATTGACGCTGTCGGTCCAAGCATTGACAACGTAGTATATAAAAATGCCTGTGATGAAGGCCGTCAGCAATACGCCAGCCGTAGCCAGAACGACGCCCCGGCCGACTATCGGTTTGATGTCGCGGTATCGGGTCTCCAATCCTCCCGCGAAAAGAATGATGCATAATGCGATGGTGCCGACGATTTGCGCCGTACGGTAATTTTCGAAATCGAAACCCAAGCCGTCCCGTCCGAAAATCATCCCAATACCCAAAAACAGCAAAAGCACGGGTACGCCCGAACGTGTGCTCGCTTTTGTAACAAACAGACTGACCAAAAATAAAACGGAGCCGAAAAGGAGTAATGATTCGATGGGAAGCGTCATGCAAACGGGCGTTAAGACGTTTTGATACTTATCCTTATAACAATGAAGAAGATATTAAGTTCGGGATTTTCCGGTTCATTACCGGATATGCCGTATCGGTTACGAAATACTGTTTCGGCGTAGTTAGAAATAGGAGAGGGGAGAAAGATTTGCGACAAAATGCAAATCCTTCTCCCCTTTCTTCGTAAATTCCGTTCCGTCTGTTATATCGAATCGGGATTCGGATATTTCTTTATTATTTCGATTTGGTCGTAATTCGGATTTATTTTTTCGCCGTCGAGCCTACAAATGTTTTTTGGTAGTCTTCCAAACTTATATTGTCCTTATATTTCTCTTCGACAATGTAATGCAGCAACGGCTCGATTTGCGCGGGCGTAAAAAAGCCGGGCACTACGCCGATCGGTTCCAGCTTTGCGGAAAAATAAGCTACCGAAGGATAACCGGTTACTCCCAATGCCGAGGTGAATTGATGGGTCGATCTTCGTGCACCTTCGCCGCCCGGGTTCACAAAAGTATGCTCGCCGAACTTTATCGGAGCCGTCGATTCGGCGTCGAATTTCACGGGATAGAAGTTTTCGTTGATATATTTCGCGATCACCGGATGATCGAAAGTCTCAGCGTCCATTTTCTTGCACCACCCGCACCAGTCGGTATACATGTCGATCATGATTTTGCGCGGAGCTTTGGCGTTGAGCTTTTGCGCCTCTTCGATGGTGTACCACTTTACTTTTTCGGCCGTTTGCGCCGATACGTTACATCCGATCAGCGTTGCGACAATGAGTGCAAATAAAGATTTCATTTCGATGTCCGATTTCAAAAATTGATATTCCGATAAGATGCCGGCGAAAATTCACCCGCAATCCGACAAATATAGCAAATTTTGATATTTGTGCTGAATTTTCTTTTGTGTTCGAAAAATTTCGCAAAATTGGTAAAATATTCTTTTGTACTCGAAAATTTGCACTCTTTAAAAACAAGCGGTCGACCCGCAATCAAAGTACCCGTGCGACAATGATTCCCGAATGGTTTTTTCGCCGCATCAGATATTCGGACAACGTTTCGTCGGTCACGACCACCTTTTTTGCTTCCGTCGAAGCGTGAAGCAGATACACCTTCCCGTTTTGCACCGCGGCAAAACCGACATGCGCCACGTCCAATCCCGGTATATGCGTAGTGATGGCAATGATGTCGCCGTTCCGGAATTCGGACTCCGATGCATTCACCTGCTCTTTGGGGATGAAGCAAAATCGCAGAGAATTAATACGTTGTTCCGTTTTTGCCATATCCGCGCACCAATCGGGTCGGTCTTTCAATGCGGGATATTTGTCGCAATGCGTCGACATGAAAGAAACGGCGGGCGCATAATTTTGACAACGCGAAAACTTCGGCAACGAAACGACGCCTTTCCGAACGTTGTCGCTCAACCAATCGCAGGTGTAGTGCAGCCGCGACAGATAACCGTCCGCGACGCCGCCGCGATAGCGGATTCGTTGCAGGATACGGCAAAAGTTTTCGAAACTCCGGTCGCCGCTTTGCAGCATGAGATACAAAGCCGTTGCGTTTTCCGCGAAAGTGACGCAATCGAATTCGCGCAGATTGATGCGCAACCGTTCCGCGGAGTCGCCTTCCAACGTTCCGCCGACGTATGGCGAATTCATGAAAAATCGCGCCGTGCGGGTCATATCGGCGTCACCTTGTTCGGCATACTTCAAGAAACGATGAAAAATAACGGTATCCTCCCGGGTAAATGCAATCTGAGCCTCGGTCGGAAATGCAAAGCCGATCAAAAGGGAAAAAAGGAGATAAATTCGATATGCTTTCATGCTGTATTTCAATATGCTATTTTGTGCGCGCACGCTGTGAAATCTCATCAAACCTCGTCATCAACACTTCGGCAACAGCCAAATCGCTCGGCGTCGTGATCTTGATGTTTTCCGCATTGCCTTCCGTCAAGCGGACAGCGTGTCCCGCCGATTCGAACACCGAAGCATCGTCGGTAAAATCGGGCATGTATTCCCGATCGTATGCCTTTTTGAGTAATCGGATATCGAAAACTTGCGGCGTTTGTATCAGACGCAAGTTTGAACGATCGATGACGCGGCTTCCGGTGTCGGTGATTTCGCGCACCGAATCCACGGGCAATGTCGCCGGAACCGCATTCCCGTACGTTTCGGCCGTGCGAAAACACTCGTCGATGGTTTTGCGGCTCACCAAAGGACGAACGCCGTCGTGAATTGCCGCCAACCCTTCGTCGGGAAGCAGCGAAAGCCCGTTTTTCACCGATCCGAACCGCGTGTTCCCGCCTTCCGCAATCCGGTGCGAAATCGTAAAGCTATGGCGTCGACACAATTCATGCCAATAGTCGATTTGCGACGACGGTAATACCACAACCGTCAGCATATCGTCGCGATAAGCGGCAAATGCCTCGATGGAGTGCATCAATATCGGTTTGCCGCACAATTCGATGAACTGTTTCGGAACTTCGGTTCGCATTCTGGTGCCCGCGCCGCCTGCCACAATAACCGCACAACAGGGCTTCGACCCTTTTATTTCCATGAAAATCC
>JAVBRP010000034.1:0-10285 GCA_031547815.1 Bacteroidales bacterium
GCCCTCGCTTCCGACAAAATAAAAAATAAACCGGCCCACAAAATAAGCATCATGCGGAGCGGAAAACACGTCCGATTGGCGCAGCGCAACGGATACATCAAAAAACGTTTATCGCTCAAATGTTGAACTTTACGATTCACATACTGTATACGATATTTAGGAAAAGAAGTTCCAAATATAAGAATTTTTAATCGGTAAAAGTATAAACCCTCGGTGTAAAATATTGTTTTCAAATCGGGAACAAACTTTTTTTAACGGAATAAAAATTTTAATTTTATCATTTCGAAAAATCAAACATCATGGTTCATATAGCCCAAAATATAAATGAATTACGAACGCATATCCCGCCGCACGTGAAAATTGTGGCTGTAAGCAAAACAAAAAGCGTAACGGAAATTCGAGAAGCAATCGGCGCGGGACAACATGTTTTCGGTGAAAATAAGGTGCAGGAGTTAATCGGTAAATATGAACAAATACCCGAAGCGGAATGGCACTTTGTCGGGCATTTGCAAACCAACAAGATCAAACACATCGTACCTTTTATTCGTATGATTCATTCGGCGGATTCTTTTCGCTTGATCGAAGAAATCAATAATCGGGCCGGAATGTGTAATCGCGTTATCGATTGTTTATTGCAAATTCATATTGCCCGCGAGGAAACGAAATTCGGAATGAGCGAAGACGAAACGCTCGAATTGCTGGATACGCCCGGATTACACGATATGAAGAATATCCGTATTTGCGGATTGATGGGAGTGGCTACCTTTACGGATAATAAAGAAGCGGTTCGCGGGGAATTTCGCGGTTTGGCGAACTTTTTCCGACGGATAAAACGCGAATTTTTTCCGACGGAGGCCTCGTTTTGCGAGCTTTCGATGGGCATGTCCGACGACTACGATATTGCCGTTGAGGAGGGCAGCACGATGGTAAGGATCGGTTCGCTGATTTTCGGCGAACGAGTTTATGGAACCGGCGCTTAATTCAACGTAATCTCCTGCGGATAGGTCGGAATGAAATTCGGCGCCCGCATCGGTTCGGTGGTCGAGAATTGAAGCATGTCGCCCGCGTTTTGGTTAAAACTCGGATAATAGCCGACTTTCAACACCAACGTTCGGAAAACGAGCAGATCGTTGCGTACGCGCAATCCGACGCCGATTCCCCACCGAAAATTATCGGAATCGAACAACAGTCCGCTTGTTTTGAGCCAACCTCCGTCGAAAAACGAAAACAACAGAACCCGGAATCCGATAACATTCAACGTTGTGAAATAATCGGTTTCGAGGTTCACCATGAAGCGCTCCGACCCCTTGGATTCCCCGTCGAAATAGCTTGTCCGCATCGTGCTCAACGTGCTGAAATACACGTAGTCTGTTATCCCGTCGAGCGATTGAAGCGTGTTGGCGTAGTTGATGTTGACGAATTGCCGCAACCTGCTATTTCCGACACGAAGCAAAGGCGTGAAATAATTGACGTTGGCCCTCACCACGCCTTGATAAAAACCGTTACGGTCGAAATGCGACCCGACGGCGGCGCGCGCATAGAGGTTGCCGAACGGGAACTCTTTTCCTGCGGCCGCTTCCAGCGAAGTGTATGCTCCTTCGAAATAATCGGGAGATTTTGTATATCCGATCTGGGTCGAAATGTTGTATCCCGACGCAATATTTTCGGTGATCCCGAAATTGTGGATCATGTATTCGCGGTAATAGCGCTGACTGTAAAAACTGAATCGCGAGATAAGACTGCGCGCGGGCAATAATTCATACTGCATCGGATCGGGCAGGTCGGCGCCAACCGGCGCATACGAAGGGCGATTGTCGATATAACGCACCGCCGCCGACAGTCGATTCGGCGATCCGCGTCCGAACGGATTAAAGGACTTTCCGAAGCTTATCGAAAAAGTTTCCAGCAACGGCGGGTTGATCGAATCCCAAGCCGCAACGTTCAATCGTTGCTCCATACGGTAATAATTCGCTTGGCCGTAGTAACCCGGCAACATTCGGGGCGAACGTTCGGCCGAAAGCGATGTTTCCGTTATCCAAATCCTGTCTAAATACGAACCTTCCAAATCGATAAAAGTACCGGAAAGGTTGGTATAACGGTATCCCGTTCCGTAACCGAATTTACGGCGGTAGTTGCTTTCGTAAATACCGCGAATCCAGAAACGGCTGCCTATTCCGAGAAAGTTTTTATCGAACAGCTCGATATCCGCCGTGTTGAGAGACAGGCTGTGGATGTCGATCCCGACGGAAAACACATCGCGGACGATAACCGTAACGTTTGCCCTGTTTGTGTGCGGAACGGAATCGACTTGAATGCGCGCGTCGTGAATGTAGCCGGTGCTGCGGAGAAAAGCCTCGCTTTCGGCAATTATCAAAGGATCGATCGCATCACCCTTTTTGAACAGCAAATTGCTGCGTACCACATATTGTTTTGTCTTGAAATGCAGGCTGTTCGCGGCCTTGTCGAAGCGATTGTCTACATTGACCGAATCGGGATGTCGGATGTCGGTGCCGAAAGGAGCGAGCACCACAATATCGATTTCACCGATAACCAAACCGTCGTAAGGCTCGAACGCTTTATCGAGCGCATCGGTTGTTTCGGCTTCCGGCGGTTTCGGCTCGCTGAAAAGAGCGGAATACAACACGTCGGTCCATTTCCTTTTTTCCGCTGCCTTTTTCGCCGCTTCGTACTGTCTGCGATCGTGTTCCGTAACGGAAGTGTCGCCGGCCAATATTTCGGCATGCCTGATGCGATGCAAACTGTCGGGAGTTTGAGAAAAAGCATCGCCTGCGTGGCAGATCGTCAGCGTGATGCTTGCCAAAAAGTAACGCCGAAAAATCCTGCCGAGACAACCCACTCAAATACGGTTACAAATTAAGGGACAGCCCTCCGCCGAAGGAGAACTGATATACGCTCGAATAAGTACTGATGGCGACGCCCGCACCGCCCGTTCCCACATACATGCTGCCGCCGACGCCCTGCACGATGGACTGCACCAGCATCTGCCCCAATACCGAAATATTGCGCGTTAATCTGATTTTGATGCCCAACTTGCCGTCCCATGCAAACTTCGTATACGAATCGCCGTTTTTGACGTTAATGGTCGACATCCCCACACCGATGCCGGCATAAGGCGTAATACCGGAAAGCGCTCCGCCGATGCCGAAATATTTCGTCCCTTCGAACATCAAATAGTTCAGCGCGGTTGCATCATATCCTCCCGAATTGACTTGATCGCGATACGAATCGTAAATGGGTGTGCGCGTATCCATGTGCATGTACGAAACACCCATGGAAACCGTGGGACGCAGCATGAACTCGAGAACTCCGCCGTACTGTGCGCAATCTTCGATATATCCGTAATAGGAATTGTCGAAATAAAGATTGTTTTGCAGGGTATAGCCGACCAATCCGCTGATCGATACGCGCGATTGTGCAAATGTTGCCCACGAACAAGCAAACAACAACATAAAAACACCGGTTTTAATTTTCATGAAGGTTATCAATTAAGGTTTATACAAAATTGATAACATATTTCCGCCGATATGGTTCAACGCACCGAAACAATGAGCTTCTTGTTTGAGGTTATGCTTTTTGCACTTTGCATCATTGCGTCTTTGCGCGAGGATAATCTCGTCAAAACGCCGCGACGGAAAGCAGGAGAGAATATTGATCATAAAATTTGACCGTGCGCCTACCAAAACAAGAAATACAACAGCGCCACGACTCCGCAAATGAGCGTGGCGGCTATATTGAACGGCACGGTGGTTTTGAACAGGCCCCGTTCAATGATCAACGCTTTGTCGTTCATGTTGCGCGCCCGGTTGTTGGTCAATATCACCACTCCCAGGAGAATGAATCCCGTAACCAACACATACACCGAATCGAGGGCAAATCCCGAAAAGCGATCGAGGAAGAATGCGGCGACGATCCCGGCCGTCGCGGCGATGCCGATCATGAGCCGGGCCGATCGCGTGTTGCCCTTCGGGCCGTCGGTCGCGGGCACCGAATGTTTCCTGTCCGCAAGGCTCAACCCCACGAATACGATCGTCAGGATGATGAACACGTATCCGATGCGGACAATGAAAGGCATGTCGGGAACAAACGCTTTCAGCACAAACGCCACTGGAAGCGTCAGAACAGCCGTCCACAAAGCGGCATCGGCCGAAGCCTTCTTCCAGAACATGCCCAGGAAGAAGATCAGAAACACGCCGGGATAGATAAAGCCCGTATATTCCTGAATCAACGGATATACCTGATCGAACGATTCGAACTTCGGTGCGATGAGCGTAGCGATGACCAGCGCGGAAAACGCCACGATACGGCCCGTACGCACCATATCCCTTTCGGAAGCATTCGGTTTGATGTAATTCTTATAGATATCCATGGTAAAAATAGTGGACGCGCTGTTGATGATGGAACTCAACGACGAAACCACCGCCGCGGTGAGCGCCGCAAATGCCAGGCCGGTGATACCCGGAGGCACGATATTGTTGAGCAGCCACGGATATGCTTCGTCCGACTTGCCTATGTCTGCATGCATCACGTAAGCGGCAATGCCGGGTATGATCACCAGCAAAGGCACCAACAGCTTGAGAAATCCGGCGAAAGCCAAACCGTACTGCGCTTCTTTCACGCTTTTGGCGGCCAATCCGCGTTGAATGATGTATTGGTTGAAACCCCAAAAACAAATGTTGGTCAGCCACATGGAGCCGAGAACAACGGCCACGCCGGGCAGATCGAGAAAAGCGTCCTTGACGGCGCCTTCGGTTCCGTCGGGAACCATGAGCGTGCCTTTTTCGATGATCATGTTGAAACGCTCCGGAGCCTCGTGCACCAAGCGGGCAAGTCCCGACAACGGCCCCGCGCCGCCGCTCACGGCATCCAACGCAAAATAAGTGGTGGCCAATCCGCCGCCGATAAGGAAAATGACCTGTATCACGTCGGTCCAAGCCACCGCCTTCAATCCGCCGTAGAGCGAATAAAGCGCCGAAAAAAACGACAAGCCGATAATTCCGTACAACAAAGGGATGCCCAGCACCTCTTTGAGCGCCAACGCTCCGAGATAGCTTACCGAGGTGAGGTTGACGAAAATGTACATCAATATCCAGAACACGGACAAACTCGTGCTGACGCGCTTGTCGTAGCGTTGGTTCAGGAATTGCGGCATGGTGTAGATGCCTGTTTTCAGGAATACGGGCAGGAAAAACTTGGCGACGATGATCAGCACTGCGGCGGCAATCCATTCGTAACACGCAACGGCCAATCCCACGGCATAGCCCGAACCCGACTGAGCGATGAAGTGCTCGGCCGAGATGTTGGCAGCGATCAGCGATGCGCCGATGGCCCACCACGTGAGCCGGCGACCTGCCAAAAAGTAATCGGAAGCAGTTTTTTCCTCGCCTTTTTTTGTGCGCGAAATCCACAACCCGACACCGACCACGATGACGGCGTATAACACAAAAATGATCCAGTCTGTAAGTCCGAATTTATTCATGGATGAAATTTATTTGGTGTGAAAATGAATTATCTTTGCTTAAAATTATCCGATATGGTAACCGTAAAAATAAACGACGAAAGTCCCACAGGCAAACGTATCCTTAAAGATTTGCATCGCCGGCATAAACGGATTGTCAGTTTCGAAGAAACCGGCAAAGTTCCCGAAGGGTATTTGTCGGGAGATGAATTTGAACGGCGTTGCATCGAAAATGTCACCAAATTTTATCATGACAAAGGTCTATTATAGCGTTCGGGCTGCCGAAGATTTGGAAAATATTTTTTACGGACTTACAACTTGGGAAAAACACCCTATGGAATTGTCGCAGGTAATAGCTTATATTCGCGAGATTCGTAAGACGTGCGATGGTTTGAACAAAGCAACGATTCATAAAACATGCTCTTATAAAACGCATCAAGTTTACGGAAGGTATGTGTATCGATATCGGAGAACATCGGCTACTGTTTGGTATATCATTTATAACTTGGATTCTCAAAGCAATATTCGCATCGAAAAAATTATCAACAATTACTTGACGATCGAATAAGCCGCAAAGGAGGTTATTTAAAAAGTTTGTTTTCGGCTCGTCATTGAGAGTGACGGTGAAGTAAATTTTATGATTATCAATTAATTGATTTGTTATTTCCCCTCGCATTGACGCTCATTTTCGGCATTTTGAACAGCCTCCGTATTTTTAAATAGCTTGCGCATACTTCATCCGTTCCTCCACATCTTCAAAACATCCGCGAAAAGCGCCTTTGTACTCCAATTTCATGGTAGCGGTGACGGCAGCCGATTCGCCGGCATCGCGCGGATTGCAGCCGCGCAACCGTTGCAGCGTATAAGCCGCCATGTACGTATCGCCCAATCCGGTCGGGTCCACGATCATATCGGGAGCAAAGGCGGGAATGACGTACTCGTTGCGTCCCGAAACAATGATGGCGCCTTTGTCGCCGCGCGTTACCACCGCCTCGCCGATACCTATCGAGATGATTTCTTTTGCGACATCAAATAAATCGCCCGACGAAATGCCCGATATATGGCGTGCCTCGATGTCGTCGGCAAAAAGCATGTCCAAATGCGGTGCAAATTGCGCTGCATCCGGCCACGACCGCAACACCACCTTTTCATTGTCCAAATGCCGCAGGTAGCCTTGCGCTCCCACAAAAACAGGTTTCCCGAACGAAGCAGCAAATTGTACCGTGGCCAACGGAATGTCGAAAGGACACAGAGGAAGAAGATACACTGCGTCAAAAGAGGCAATATTCAAATTTTGCAGATGTTCCGGCAAAATCGGATTTTCGGGAATGATTGCCCGTTGCGTACGATAATTCGGATTGTTTTCGTCCGGATAACTGTTTTCGAAGGCCATGGTTTTCCGTGTCCAAACGGGAACAATATCCGCGTCGGGGCAGAAACCGGACAAAAGCGATTTGTCGTCGGGCGCAAGAGTAACAACGGCCGTAACCTTGGCGCCGAGATTTGCCAAAGCGGCCGATTGATAGTAAGCAGCGCCGCCAATGCTGTTGTATACATTGCCGTTCTTGCGTATGGTATCTTTGGCCATGGGACCCAGCAATAAAAGATTTAGTTTGTTCATGATCGTTAATTTCATCTGTTTATATTTTTATTTTTTTATGGTCAGCCGGAATGTCCATGGATAATTATTGCGGTTAGTGCACATTAGTGCACGGGCATTCATTAAATATTTTCGAGTTCCTTGAAACTCTTGATAATACAATCCGCTTTATCGGGACATTCCGTCGTTTCTTCCCATTCGGCTCCTTGCAGCCAAACAGTTCGGCAGCCTGCCTCCTTGGCGGGAATGATGTCCTTGGCGTACGAATCGCCCGCCGCAAGCGCATGATGCGGTTCGCAACCCAAGGAACGCACACCGAGCATAAAGATTGCGGGATCGGGCTTGCGAACGCCGACAACGGCCGACTCGATCACCGCATCGAAATACCCGGCGATGCCCAAATCCTCGATCACCGCGTTGAGGTTGCCGTAAAAGTTGGATACCAGCACGATCGGGTAACGCCGGTGCAACATTTTCAGCGTGGGAGCGGCTGCGGCCGTTGTTTCGCGCACTTTGCGGTAACAGGCGTCGGCAATATTTTCGACCGTCGGCGGAATATCGAAAATCGTCGGCAACTTTTCCGCTTCCGCGAGAAAATTCAATTGTATCGCGACCTTTGCCGTCAACACATCATAAAAAGTATGATTCGGCTTGATGACGGGCGTAAGCGCCAACGTGCGTTCACCGTGACGGTATGCTTCGCGGAAATCCGATTTTGACACGGGCACGCCCGCGCGGAGATAGCGCTCCCAAAGCACTTCCGCCCAGTGTACGCCGTCGGTGTCGACGGTTCCGCCGTAATCCAGCAATATGCCGCGTATATTCGAAACTTTTTCCATGCTCATCTTTTTGCTTTTTGCGGAGCGCCATGCATCAATAATAAACCGATCATGATCCAAAATGTTTCGCGGATGCGGGTGATGAGGCTGACATAGACGCCCAATCCCGACGAAAGGGCCATGCCTTGAAAGGCCAAAAGGAATCCGCCTTCGCGCGTGCCCAACTGCAACGGCGCGAAGAACAGGATGTTGGCTATTAGCGACGATACGGCAATGACGATAACCGCATCGATAAAATTCAGGTTCAAACCGAGCGCCAGCACAATGAAATATACTTCGAGGCACGACACGATACGCGAGGCATATTCGATAAACAGCGATTTGTAGAAATCCGCGCGGCGATAAGTGTACAGATGCGCGATCCGGCTGTCGGTGTCAGCAATTTTTTCGAGCTGGGCGCCGTCTATGCGTTGCACCGCCTTTTTGACGTACGGTATTTTGCCGCCGATGCGGAGGCTTTTCATCAACAAGCCTTTGCGGTATGCCTTGAGAAAGAATGCCATGGCCGCAATGCACAGCGCCGCCGTGACGATCGCCGTGATAACGATGGCGTACGACGATTTTGAATAGACAATCATGAGAACGGCTGCGGTAAGCCAGAACAAAAAATGCGACATGATATGCATCATGCCGTAGAGCACCACCGACGATGCCGCCTTTTGGCCGCCCACATGTTGCCGCATCTCCAAAATCCGGTACGGTTCGCCGCCCAAAGCCACCACCGGCGTGATATAATTGATGGCGTATCCGCTGATGGTAGGTTTCAGGATATTCCAAAACGACACGTCGGGCGTTTGCTTGTCGCGAAGAATCACCTGCCACGACCATGCGTTCAGGAGATACACCACGAACCAGATGCCGATGATGGCGACAAACCACCATCCTGTTTCCTTGATATTATTGAAAATGGTATCCAAGCCGAGATTGTACACCATGATTCCCAATGCAATCAATCCCGACAGAAAGAAAAAAATGCGGAATTTGTTACTTTTCTTCGCCACCGGTCAATTTCTTATAAAAATATTTGCTGATACTTTCCTGTTTCAAGATCATATACACCAGCATGATATTCAACACACTGAGTTCGAATATGAAATACAGCCACGGCCGATGCAGAAACAGACTCACAAACAGCGCGATTACCCGCGTGTTGAAAGTCAACATGTTGGTGTATTTCATCAGCGGTTTATTCTTCGCCCGAAATTCGTCGCGCAACCAAGCGGGAATGTGCTCGCCGAATTTTTCGCGGACGCAGGTCATGAATTTTTGCAGAGCGGGCGACAACTTTTCCTGTTGGTTGGTGTAGTTCAGGTAGAACGCCATCATGATTTTTTGAACGGGATTTTTCCGGAATCTTATTTTCTTGAACTCCCGTTTGACGAAGTCGGCGCGGTCGACCTCGCTGCCTTCCTTCCCTTTAATGAAAAACAGATGAATGTTGCGATAATAATCGGACATGGATGCCTGCTGAATGTGGCTCGCCCCGGCAATCGACCCGAGCGCCCAAATCCACCCCGACATGCCTTCGCGTTGCATGCGAACGCAAAGCGCAATGTAGATGGTGACGAACCAGAAATTACCGCACATCCCGTCGAGTATGCGGCCGATGCGCGTTTTCTGACCCGTCATGCGGGCAAGCTGGCCGTCGGCGCTGTCGAGCGAATTGGCTATAACCAGCAGGATCATGCCGGCGATGTTGCGGTGCAAGTCGCTATACCCGAACAACAATCCTGCCGCCACGCCGATGAAGATGCTTGCGACGGTCACCGGATTGGGCGGGATATGCAGCCGGCGAAACAGCAAGGCCCATGCGTAGCCGATCGGCCGATAGAACCATAAATCCAACGTTTCTTCCGTGTCGGCCGATTTCAATGTATCGGCATATCTGACTTTTTTCTGTTCCATGTTTTTCTTTTTATCCGTCCGAAAACATACCAAACGGTACGAGTATAACACTAAAAAAACGATTCAGTTCATGAACGTAATAATAAACTTTCAACGATCGGAAGCGTTTTTGGCCATGACAAAGGTAGTCGGATTTTCGAAAAAGAAAGAATTTCCCGAAGAAAAGATTCGAATTTATTCGATAACGATTGTGAATCGCTCCGGGTAATATGTTCTTATTTTTGTGACACGCAGCAAGAAGCAACCCATTCAACAGAATTTCGGGTTATTCGGCTTATTATCAATACGAAATTCAAAGCAAACAGCCGCTCCGGAAACTTTTTTCATGTATTTCGGAATTTTCATTTGCCGGTATCAATTTTTTTATACCTTTGCGCCCGAATTTAGATTTTGTCCTGTGGTGTAATGGTAGCACAACAGATTTTGGTTCTGTTTGTCTAGGTTCGAATCCTGGCAGGACAACAA
>JAVBRP010000283.1:0-4939 GCA_031547815.1 Bacteroidales bacterium
CGAAAAAGTGATCGTGTACCTCAACGGTCAGTTGGTGACGGACAATGTGACGCTCGAAAATTATTGGGATCGTAAGTTACCCATTTTCGAGAAAGACGCCATCGAGTTGCAGGCGCACGGCGAACGGGTGGAATATCGCGATATCTACGTTCGCGAGATTTCCCGTCCCGAACCTTACCGGGTGTCGGATGCCGAGAAAGCCGAAGGTTTCGTGCCGATGTTCAACGGTATCGACATGTCGGGCTGGGTGGGCAATCTAAGAGACTACGTTCCGCAAGACGGCGCCATTGTATGCGATCCGTCGCACGGCGGCCGTGGCAATCTTTATACCGACAGGGAATATGCGAACTTCGTCATGCGTTTTGAGTTCCGCTTGACGCCCGCCGCCAACAACGGCATCGGCATTCGCGCTCCGCTTAACGGCGACGCTGCATACGGAGGCATGGAAATTCAGGTGCTCGACAACGAAGCCGAAGTATACAAGAAGTTGCAAGTGTATCAATACCACGGATCGGTATACGGCGTGATTGCGGCCAAGCGCGGCTATCTGAAGCCGACGGGCGAATGGAATACCGAAGAGATCGTAGCCGACGGCAACCATATCAAGGTAACGCTCAACGGCACGGTAATTCTCGACGGCGACATTGCCGAAGCAAGCAAGAACTTTACGCAAACCATCGACGGCAAGAACCATCCCGGCCTTTCGAACAGGAGCGGACATATCGGTTTTCTCGGACACGGCTCGGAAGTGGCATTCCGCAATTTGAGAATCAAGGATATGTCGCAGCAGGAACAGGTAAAAGGTAAGAAGTAAGAAGTAAGAATGAAAAAACCTGCCGGATTTTGAAAACCCGGCAGGTTTTTTTTGTTTTTATGTTCTCCGCTTTCGGCGGCATTTGAGATGCCGTTTCGAAGGACAACCTTATTTACGGATTTTTTGATTACAACTCATATTGATCTGTATATGAGGCTAACTTTTTTGTTTACACAAAATGGATAAATGTCGATATTTATTCCTACATTTGATGAAAAATTATCGCCTTTCTTTTGTAACTTTTCGTCAGAAGACACGTATATTTATGTAGGCAGCAAATTTTCGATAAAAGGCACGAATACATGTAACATACATTTAAATAATTTAAAATTTGGAGATATGAAAAGATATTTACTATTTTCCGTCATCTTGTTGATAACCTTCAATATAGGAAAAGCCGAAAAGGTGAAACATCATGCAACCGATTCCGTAAAACTTTTGAACTTCTTGAAACAAAATGCAGTGCCGCATACGGGAGAAGAGGCAGGTTTTACCAATGCTATGCTCATACTCGAAAGTTCGTATTCCGCCGATTGGGACAAAGATACGGAATGGATAAGCCGCATTAACGGAATCACATGGGTTTCGAGTGGTCAAGGTCTCAAGATCAAGAAGATTGCTTTATCCTCCTACTACAACAACGGAATGTTGAGCGGAACGCTCGATTTGAGCATGTGCGACAGTTTGATCGAAGTAAGCGCCGGCAACAACAAACTGAAAGCGGCTAATTTTTCGCAGTGCACCAAATTAATTAACGTTACATTGAGTCACAATGAGTTGACATCGGCCAATTTCACCGGTTGTTCGAAGTTAACAACAGTTGAACTTAACTATAACAATTTATTACCTTCGAGTGTCACGCTTCCCGCCGTTTTACCGACGACATACCGTTTAGAGATGGCGATGCAAACTATCGATAATTACGGTTATTCGGTGGAGGTCGTCAACGGCGAATTATATATTGTTGTGGATTTCAACAAGGAAAAAACTTCTATCGGCGGTACCAATATTTTCTATGGTTGGCCCGACTACGAACCCGACTCGATACGAGGCACGAACGTATTTCTGTTCAAATACAAGAAATTGGAAATGACCGAAAGCGGGATGTATATACTTGGGAATGTTTTTGCGGAAAGTGGAAAAGTTAACCTAAGTGCAAACGTTAACATTCCGATCAATCCGGGACTGGTCAGGGCGGATGTTACGCCCATAATTTCGAATGCCACGGCGCTCTTGTATTTGAAAACAAAAAACAGCGGCGTTTTTTTGGTGGATACTCTTCGTTACTCGGATCAATTGTATATTTCGAAACCGATGCCCCACGGCGAATATATTCTGAGTTTCAACGCACCGGGCTACCTGTTCACTTACTACGCGAAAGACGGCGTAAGTGTCATTACCGACTGGAAAAATTCCGGTGTGGGAGTGATTCCTATTGAGAACAACGATGGCCGGTATATCAATTTCAAACTTACCGTAAAACCGGCACAAACCGGCAACATTACCATCAGCGGTCAATTGCAGGACGCTTCCCTGTTGAAAGCCGCCGCGCGTCCGTTCCGTACCTCTACCGTGTTGTTGCATTCGTCGGGAACCTCGAAATCGACCAATGCCGAATGGGTTTTGGTTGCTACCACCAAACCCGATGAAGAGACCGGCGCGTATTCGTTTACCGGCCTACCCCCGGGCAACTATCGTATTTCCGTGGAGATAGCCGGCTTTGAAAGCACGCCGATTGAAATTACTGCAAGTACAAGCGGCAATATTTACGGAAACCAAAATTTTGTGGTCGACGAAAAAAATAAAACCGTAACGGCCGATCCGCCCCTGTCGGCTCTTTCGATAAGCGACGAGATAAAGTTAACCGTTTATCCCAACCCGATGACGGACATTGTGCGCATCGACGGACTTGAAAGCGCTTATGCCGTGAAAGTGATCAACATGTTGGGCCAAGTTGTAGCATCCGAAACGGGCACATCGCCCGAACTGACGCTCAACCTCGTCGGCAAACCTTCGGGAATGTATCTGATAAGAATCGAATCGCAAGGAAAAACAACGACATGTAAGATTATCAAAAAATAGCGTACAGATTTGCTGCGTAAATAAGAGCGAGGCGGAAGATCAATTTTCCGCCTCGCTATTTTTATTTCATTCAAAAACTAAATTTTTAAAAATAAATTTAAAAAATTAGTTCATCATTTAATTTTTTAGTTTATCTTTGCAGTGAAAATAATTTGGTCACATTCATCGTGCGAGAATGTAATTTTGTCACAACAAAATGAAATTTCAAATGAAAAAGTTGAACATTTTTTATATCGTATTTTCAATATTTTTGGGAAGTTGTCAATCCGGCCCTCAAAAAGCGACGATAACGGATTCTATCATAGAAATTGATATTTCAAAAGATTATCCCGGGAAAAAAATTACTTCGGATATGGTAGATTCGGAGTATGTGCCGCTGGAAACTAACAAAGATATTTTAATAGGCAAGTATGCAAATCTTCATTATATTTCCGAAAAATATATTATCGTAACAGAGCGTGGCGGAGGTGATATATTTATTTTCAACAGAAACGGGAAAATAGTATCGCATATCAACCATAAAGGGAAAGGCCCGGAAGAATACAACGCAATGCCAAGTGTTGTATTTGACGAAAAGAATGAAGAAATATTTGTTTTTGATAATATCGGTACCGGCCGAGTTTTGGTTTATTCACTGCAGGGAGAATATCGGCGAACATTGAAATATCCTGCCGATTTACAACTTACGGCATACAATTTTGATGATGAGACCATACTTGTATACGACATAAAAAACCTGCATAATGATAATTATAGTAAAAAACCCTACATGTTTCTGTCAAAAAAAGACGGAAATATTGCATCCGCTTTGAATATTAATTTGCCGGTGAGATACAATACCAGAGTATATGACCGATTTACAGATTCTTCCGGACAACTTTTTACTTACAGTACAAGTTTTAGGATTCCCAACAGAAGGACTGACGGCCCGGATTTTGTGATTGCGGATGTGTCGTCGGATACAATTTACAGGCTTACAAAGAACAGAGATTTAATTCCCTTTATTGTTCGTACACCGTCGGTTCATTCAACCGAACCTCATGTTGTATGTACACCCGTATTGATAACCGATAAATTTATTATTTTACATATAACTGCTTTGGATTATGCTTTGCTGCAAAAAGAAAAAGCACCTCCTGCAACAACCTTGATGTATGAATTTGGAACCGGCGAAATATCCGGTGTCGATTATAGGGACGCAGCAAATGTTAACATTTTGCAAAAAAATGTAGATGCCGCTATGGTCGACGCAATAATGTTAACGGATGCTTATAAAGAAAATAGGAAAATGAACGAGGAATTGAAACAATTAGCAGCAACCCTTGACGAAGAAGATAATCCGGTAGTTATGATTATGAAATTTAAATAAATGATAGCTTAATATATTACCTAAATGAATAAAATCCTTACCAAAGCCGAAGAACAAGTGATGCAAACCCTGTGGAAATTGCAGCGTGCGGGTTTGCGCGAGATCACCGAAGCCATGTCCGAGCCGAAACCCCACGTAAGCACGGTTGCCACCATGTTGAAAATACTGACCGACAAAGGTTTTATCAGTGTGGAAGCGCTCGGACGAATGCATTTCTATTCGCCGACGATCAGCAAGGAAGAATATTCCGGCCAACGTATCGAAGGCATTGCCCGATCGTACTTCGACGGGTCGTTCAATAAAGTCATTTCGTATATGGTGAAAAGCAAAAATGTCAGCATCGACGATTTGGAATTACTTGTCGAGCAATTGAAAAACAAAAACAAACGATCATGACGGCTGTTTTGTTCTATCTCCTTGAAGTCATTATTTGTTCCGCACTCTTTGCGGGATGTTATTGGTTGGTGTTGCGCAACGAGCGTTCCTACCGATGGAATCGATTCTATATCCTTGCCGCCGTGACATTGTCCGTCGTTATTCCGTTGTTGAATATCCCGATCGCATCGCCGCATTTGTCTTTATCCGACACCACGGATTATATCGCGCATGTCATTGTCGCTCCCTCCGAAGTAACCGCGGTTGCGGCAACATCCGACGCATCGTCCTTTTCGTGG
>JAVBRP010000194.1:0-5686 GCA_031547815.1 Bacteroidales bacterium
AAGAAAAGATCGTCGGCGAAGCCCGCGGCCAAGCGCAAAAAGAAAAAGAAAAGATCATGGAAGACACCCGTGCGGCTATTCGCGCCGAAAAAGACGCCGCCATCAAAGAAATACGCGAAGCAGCGGCCGATCTGTCCGTACGGATTGCCGAGAAGCTGCTCCGTCACGAACTGAGCAACGATCAACAGCAAAAAGCATTGCTCGATCAATTAACCAAAGATATGCCGATGAATTAGTTTCAAGTCGGGAAAAGTTTCAAGTTTGAAGTTTAAGGTTTAAAGTTGGGCAAAGCCACGAAACCTCAAACTTGAAACTTGAAACCTTAAACCTTAAACTTGAAACCTTAAACTTGAGGTTATGAACAACAGCATCATTTCTTTTCGTTATGCCAAAGCGCTGTTTTTGGTGGGTACGGACAACCAATGTTTGGATGCATTGAAATCCGACATGGAGCTTTTGTACGCCACCGTCAAAAACAATCCCGTTTTTGCGCAAATGCTGGAAAATCCGGTCATCAAACCGCCGCAAAAACGCAAGGTAATGAGCGAATTGCTCGGAGACAAAGTGCATCCGATGACCGTCAATTTCATCCATACGATCATTCGCAACCGGCGCGAAATCATGTTACCCGACGTGGCGCATCGCTTTATCGATCTGTACGAAGAATCCAAAGGCATCAAACGCGCGCATGTCACCACAGTTATCGATATGGACGACAATGCAAAAGGGCTTTTACGGGAACGGCTTAATACGCTTTTCAAAGCCGACGTCCGGATCACTGCGGAAACAAATCCCGACCTGATCGGCGGTTTTATTTTGCGCGTGGGCGATCAACAATACGACGCCAGCCTGTCGTCGAGCCTGAAACGAATGAGGAAAGCCTTGTCGGCAAGTAATTAAAGTCCAATCATGAATCCACTTCGAAAAGTATACAATGCGCTGTTTTGCCTTCGGCGAGCCTTGCAAGGTTCACCCCTGACCCCTAAAGGGGAACTACGGTATTCCGCGCTTTGCGAAAGTCCCCTTTAGGGGATTGACTTCGTCGAGCTCGCAAGCTCGGTTTAGGGGTGAAAACGACTTTTCGGAGTGGACTCCATCATCAAATCGAAAAATCGAAAATCAAAAATATATCATGGTCAATATAAAACCGGCAGAAGTATCGGAAGTTCTGAAAAAACAGATTGAAGGTTTCAAAACCGAAACAGAGTTGGAGGAAGTGGGCACCGTGTTGCAAGTAGGCGACGGTATTGCCCGTATTTACGGTCTTTTGAACGTCCGGGCGAACGAGATGATCGAGTTCGACGGCGGCATGAAGGGCATTGTGATGAATCTTGAAGAAGACAATGTGGGTGTGGTGCTTTTAGGCCCTTCCAACTTGATCAAGGAAGGATACGGCGTGAAACGACTCAATGTGATTGCTTCCGTCAATGTGGGCGAAGGATTGTTGGGACGTGTGATCAACACCATCGGCGAACCGTTGGACGGCAAAGGCCCCATTGCGGGCGAACTGTACGAAATGCCGCTCGAACGCAAGGCCCCCGGCGTTATTTTCCGCCAACCCGTGAAAGAACCGCTGCAAACGGGTATCAAAGCCATCGACGCCATGATTCCTGTCGGCCGCGGACAACGCGAGCTGATTATCGGCGACCGCCAAACGGGAAAAACATCCATCGCCATCGATACGATCCTCAACCAAAAGGAGTTTTACGATAAAGGCGAGCCGGTATATTGTATTTATGTGGCCGTCGGGCAAAAAGGTTCGACGATTGCAAGTATCGTGCAAACACTCGAAGAGCACGGCGCTTTGGCTTACACCACCGTTGTTGCGGCTCAGGCTTCGGCGCCTGCCGCATTGCAATATTACGCGCCTTTTGCGGGCGCTGCCATCGGCGAATATTTCCGCGACACGGGACGCGCGGCGCTGGTTGTTTTCGACGACTTGTCGAAACAGGCCGTGGCGTACCGCGAAGTGTCGTTGCTGCTCCGCCGTCCCCCCGGACGCGAAGCATACCCCGGCGACGTGTTTTATCTTCACTCGCGCCTGCTGGAACGTGCCGCCAAGATCATCAATTCCGATGAGATTGCCAAGCAAATGAACGACTTGCCCGAAGTACTTAAACCGCTGGTTAAAGGCGGCGGATCGCTGACCGCGTTGCCCATCATCGAAACCCAAGCGGGTGACGTATCGGCTTATATCCCGACGAACGTGATCTCGATCACCGACGGGCAGATATTTTTGGAATCGAACCTCTTCAACGCTGGGATTCGTCCGGCAATCAACGTGGGTATCTCCGTTTCGCGTGTGGGTGGCAATGCGCAGATCAAGTCGATGAAGAAAGTGGCCGGTACCTTGAAACTGGATCAAGCGCAATTCCGTGAGTTGGAAGCGTTCTCCAAGTTCGGTTCCGACCTCGATGCCGCAACGATGGCGATTATCGACAAAGGCCGCAAGAACGTGGAACTGCTCAAACAGGGATTGCACGCTCCTCTGCGCGTCGAACAACAAATTGCGGCGCTCTATTGCGGTATGCAGGGCTTGCTGAAAGCGCTTCCCATGGACAAAGTCGGAGTTTTCGAACCGGAATTTCTCGAATTGATGAGCATGAAATATCCCGACACTTTGAAATCACTGGCTGCCGGAGAATTCAACGATAACATCATCAAGACGATCGAATTGGCAGCGCGGGAAATCGTTCTCAAACATATCGACAAGAACCGGGATTAAGGGGTGATACAATGGTTATGCGGTTGTTACACGATGGTTATACGGTTGTTATGCAATGGTTATACGGTAAGTTATACAATTGTATCGTGAAAACTGTCATTCAAAAATAAATATCGACAGATGGCAAACCTAAAGGAAATACGTATTCGCATCGCTTCGGTGATTTCGACAAGACAGATCACAAGCGCCATGAAAATGGTGTCGGCAGCCAAGCTGAAAAAAGCGCAGGATGCGGTAACCAATTTCAGACCTTATGCCTTTAAGATGCAGGAAATTATGGTGAATGTCGCTTCTTCGGTGGGGCGCGATGCCGACAATGTGTATGCCGAAGACCGCGATTATTGGCAACAGGTTTTGATCGTGGTGATTACTTCCAATCGCGGATTGTGCGGCGCATTCAATTCGAACATCATTAAGGAAGGGTTTCGGTTGGCGGAAAGCAAATACGGCGACTTGATGAAGCAAGGGAAAGTGCGTTTCGTCACCATCGGGAAAAAAGGCTATGATGCTCTGCGTAAGCAAAATATTCCTGTAGATGAAAACATTACGGATATTTTTGACAAGCTGACGTACGACAATGTGGCGCCGATTGCACAATCGCTTATGGATGCTTTCGTTGACGGTCGCTACGATCGTATCGACATCATATACAACGAATTCATTAATGCGGCGACACAAAAATTAATATGTCGCCCGTTCCTTCCGTTGTTGCCCGAAGAACCCGATGCAAAGCAAAAAAAGGCAAAACACACCGATTATTTGTTCGAACCGACAAAAGAATACATCATTCGCGAGTTGATTCCACAAAACCTGAAATTGGTTCTTTACGAGGCATTGCTCGATTCGTTTGCGGCGGAACACGGCGCCCGCATGACGTCCATGCACCAAGCCACCGACAATGCCACTTCGTTGATTCAAGAGTTGACCTTGCAATACAACAAGGCGCGTCAGGCATCCATCACCAACGAAATCGTGGAAATAGTGGGCGGCGCCGAAGCATTGAAAGGATAATTTTTAATATGATTTTCTTATTGAACAATAAATAATAGACAGATGAAACGTTTTTTAATCATTTCAATTTTTACCTTATTTGTTTGTACATACCAAATATTCGGGCAGGCAAAATATGTTTTCTATTTTATCGGCGACGGCATGGGTGTAAACCTTGTTAACGTCACGGAATCCTACCTTTCCGCCATGAACGGCAAACGCGGCTCCGTTTCGTTGCTGATGACGCAATTCCCGGTGGCTACCATGGCAACCACTTATTCGGATAATTCGGATGTTACCGATTCGGCGGCTGCCGGCACGGCATTGGCTACCGGAGAGAAAACAAACAACGGATGCATCGGTATCGACCCGGAAGGTAACAGGCTGGAATCCGTTGCGGAGAAAGCGAAGAAAGCCGGGAAGAAAGTAGGGATCGTTTCCACGGTTACCATTAACCATGCTACACCGGCCTCATTTTACGGCCACCGGAAAAACCGCGGCATGTATTATGAAATTGCGGAAGACCTGATCGCTTCGAATTTCGATTTTTTCGGCGGTGCCGGGTTATCAAGCCCCACTACGAGAAGCGACAAAACTGCCGCTCCCGACATCTACCCGTTGATAGAACAAGCCGGATACACGGTCGTCAAAGGATACGATGACTTTAAAGCAAATGCAGGCAAGTCAAAAAAAGTATTACTTGCACAAGACGGTATCCCGTATGCCATCGATCGTACAAGCAAAGACTTGACATTGAAACAAATGACGGAAGCAGCAATCGATATCCTCACCCGGGATAACAAAAAAGGATTTTTCCTGATGCTCGAAGGCGGGAAGATAGACGGGGGCGGACACGGGAACGATGTTGCCACTACGATCATGGAAATCATTGATATGGACGAAGCCATCCGGGTGGCTTTTGAATTTTATAAGAAATACCCGAAGGAAACGTTGATCGTTATCGCGGCCGACCATGATACCGGAGGCATTACAGCCGGCACGGGTAAACTCAATATCACAGCATTGCAATACCAAAAACAGTCGCAGAACGTCCTTACAAAACGCATCAATGAACTGCGGGAAGAAAAATCCGATAAAGTATCATGGGAAGATGCTAAAAATTTATTGTCGGAGACAATGGGCTTTTGGAAAGAAGTCCCGATCAGTTGGGAACATGAAAAAGTATTGCGTGATGCCTACGAAGAAACACTGGCGAAGAACCGGGACATAAAAGACCGTAACCTTTATGCCGAAAATACATTACTTGCTGCAAAGGCAAAACAGGTAATGACTGAAGTAGTACGTTTAGGATGGGCAACCGGTGGCCATACAGGGGGATATATACCTGTTTTTGCCATTGGAGTAGGGCAGGAATTGTTTACCAATAAGATGGATAATACGGATATTCCGAAAAAGATCATCAAAGCGGCGAAATATTGATACGGTACCGGAGCCGTTTTTATCTATTCACACACATCACCCGTTATGAAAAAAACAATTTTGCTCGGAGTGTTGGTCATTGCATGCATTTATGCGCAAGGACAAATCCGATTCGGCGTCAAAGGCGGAATGAACGTATCGAGTTTCGATATGTCTTCCGCACAGGGAATTTCCCTTAGTTTTTCGAACCGTATTGCATTCAATGCGGGTGCATTGGTCGAAATCCCGATCGGCGGTTTCTTTGCCGTACAGCCCGAACTGTTATTGTCGTCGAAAGGGGCGCGTTTCGAAATATCAAATACGGATATGTATACAATCGACGAACGGTCAATAGATGTTGAAATGACGCAAAAAATGAAATTTACGATTACCCCGTTTTATGTTGAATTGCCTGTATATTTAAAAGCAGGATTCGAAGCCGGGCCGGGAAAATTCATATTAGGTATCGGGCCGTACATTGCTTATGGTGTTGGCGGTAAATTGAAAGCAGATGTAAAAATGACCTCTCCTCTTGTCGGAACGCTTGCTTCC
>JAVBRP010000354.1:0-10630 GCA_031547815.1 Bacteroidales bacterium
TCCTACCAATGCCACGCCGACCACTTTTCCCATCATCAACTGAAACGGCTTGACGGACGAGACGATCACTTCGACAATCCGGTTGGTCTTTTCCTCGATGACCCCGCGCATCACCTGTGCGCCGAACATGAATACGAACATATAGATCAGGAACGCCGCCACATACGCCACAATCATATTCAAGTCGCCGTAGCTTTCCTTCTCCGCGCCGTCTTCCGATATCTTAAAAGTACGCACTTCGATGTTGGTTTTCACCGAGCGCAGAATGTTATCCAAATTCTCGATGTGGTGTGCTTTCAGCTTTTCGACCTCTATCTCTTTCTCGATGGCGTGCTCGATGTGTCCGGTAAGCGCCGCCGGAGGTTGCTTGTACGAGTAAAACTCGACGCCCCGCGGAGTTTCCGCAATATACGGCGGGATGTACAGAATACCGAAATACTCCGTCTTCGAAAGATTCTTCTTGAAATCTTCGAGTTTGACATCCGCTGCGTACGTAAACTTGAATTTCGCCGTTTCGGGTATTTTGCGGATGAAAAGCTGCGAACTGTCCAGCACGGCAATGTGCTTGACATCTTCGTCCTCCATGGTGGCGAACCACATCGGCGCTATCATCATGGCCGCAAACAATACAGGCCCGAGGATGGTCATCACGACGAAACTTTTTTTACGAATGCGCGTCAAATATTCGCGGCGTATGATGATGGAAGTTTTGTTCATTTTCTTTGGTTTAAGGTTTGAGGTTTCAAGTTTAAGGTTAGAGGTTTCAAGTTCCGAGTTACGTGGCTTTGCCCAACTTTAAACTTTGAACTTTAAACCTGAAACTCTCTCGTGGCTTTGCCCTGACTCGAAACTCGAAATCCGAAACTCGAAATTTTAATATTTTTCGTTTACTTTACGGATAAAAATATCGCTCATGCGCGGAAGCAATTCGCTGAAAGAAATAATTTGAACCGACGATAATGCGGTCGACAACAATTCGTTGCCCGATCCCGGCAAGGCATGAACGGTGAATTTGACATTTTGTTTTTCCTTCGTTTGGCCGGTAATCACAAACCCGCGGGAGGTCAACGTATGTTTCAGCGCCGTTTCGTCGCCTTCGAAACACAGTTCGTATTCTCCCGACTTGTATTCCCGTCGGATCCGATCGACCTCGCCCTGCAAAATACACTTCGCCTTGTTGATCAGCGAGATATGATCGCACATTTCTTCCACCGAAGCCATATTGTGGGTGGACAAAATAATGGTCGTCCCCTCGTTGCGAAGCTGCAATATCTCGTTTTTGAGCAAATCGGCATTAATGGGATCGAATCCGCTGAACGGCTCGTCGAGAATCAACAAAACGGGCCGATGCAGCACGGTGGTGACGAATTGTACTTTCTGCTGCATGCCTTTGGATAACTCCTCGATCTTGCGGTCGCGCCAACTCTGTATTCCGAACTTATCGAACCAATAATTGACCCGTTCGTTTGCTTCCGTTTTGCTGAGACCCTTCAGCCGCGCCAAATAAAAAACCTGCTCGCCGACTTTCATCTTTCGGTACAGCCCGCGTTCTTCGGGCAAATATCCGATGCGGGCGGTGTCGTCGCGTTGCAGGCGGTTGCCCATGAAACGAACCTCTCCGCTGTCGGGCGCCGTAATTTGATTGATGATGCGGATGAAAGTGGTTTTCCCCGCCCCGTTGGGACCCAGCAAACCGTATATACTTCCGCGGGGAACGTCGATATTGATGCGGTCGAGCACTTTGGTGTCGCCGTATTGCTTGTCGACGTTGGCGGCGGTTAATATGTTTTCCAATTTTCGATAATATTTATTGCGTACAAAATCGTGCAAACTTATACAAAAATAGGTTCATTTTTTTTAGAGATGCTATTTTTAGTCTTTTTATTAGTCCTTAACGCTCAAATAAATTAGAATTTAACGAGTTTATTTCGTGATAGGTCAAAAAGATGTCTCTACTCCGTATGCTCGCAAACTCCTGTTACAATGACGTGGCAGATAACGCTTTCATATTAAGCGACTTTCTTTTTACTGCAAAATCAAGGGGCGATATTTTGAAAATTTTCCAAAATACTTGTAAAATAGGGCTATCGTGCGCAAATTTGGTGATTCAAACCGTCAACATTTGTCAAAATATCAACCATGCGCAAAAAGATTCGAAGCACAACGGACCCTTGGGAGTATTTCCATCGACAAAATCCAAATACCCTTCAAATGCAGTACCGAATTTCCACAATATCTTCGGGCCATGCAGTGCATCTATACGGATACCGTCAACATATTTTTGCGTATGATCACGAATACCGCCCAAAAAAACCTTGCTCTTTCGGGCAAGGTTCTATTTTTTTATGCGATAAAAAATTGTATCGTCTTTTACGGTAAAGTAGGTTGTTTTTCGGTTGTTACCGTATATTTTTTTTCAGTGCCGTCTTCTGCTGTTACCTTGTACTCAATGGTATTATCGACGAAATTTTGCTGATCTTTGGGATCGGGCGAAATACTTTTTCCCGTAAACACTATTTCCGGTGCTATTTTACCGGCAGGCATTCCGGGCCAATTATTCTCGCTTTGTTTTGAATATTTGTGATAGATCGTTCCGTTACTTTGATTGATCTCATAAGGAACTCCGTTTACCGAAAACCCTGTAATCTCTTTGTCGGAACTTTTTTTGTCATCGCCACCGCAAGCACTGAATCCCACAACCGCAATTGCCAAAGCAGCTATAAACAATTTAATTTTCATTTTTCCTATATTTTTATTGATAAATGACTATATACTACATCTAAATTAAACAATACGGCAAAGGTAAAATATTTTTTTGACATTTGATACAAAATCGCGTAAAATTTTTACGATCATCGACGAAAATACTAAACACGCAAAACCGGCTGATTGTTTCCCGACATCAATTCTTTTATCGCTTTTTCGGCTTTTTCGAACGTAAAATCGCGAAGCACCTCATGCATCTTCGCTTGTATTTCGTCGTTGCACAGATAGCCGATGCTGCCTTCGTGCGTATGTTGCGTCTTTTGCTCGGGTTCGAAACGACCTTCGTTGATTTCGGCGCCGATCTGCTTGTAAGCATCGCGAAAAGGAACGCCGTCGAGCACCAGTTTGTTGAGCGCCTCCACGCTGAACAGGTATCGGTAACGCTCGTCGTTCAGAATCTCTTTGTTGACGCTGATTTTACCGACCATGTAAGCCAGCATGTCAATGCAATCCTTCATGTCGAGAAACGCGGGGAACAATATTTCTTTGAGGATTTGCATGTCGCGGAAATAGCCCGACGGAAGGTTATTCAGCAACAAAGTGATGTCGCCCGGCAAGGCTTGTATTTTGTTGCACTTGGCGCGAATCAGCTCGAACACGTCGGGATTCTTTTTGTGCGGCATGATGCTCGAACCGGTGGTCAACTCGTCGGGAAGGCCGATAAATCCGAAATTTTGGCTCATATACAGACAGGCATCCATGCTGAAACGGGCCAACGTCGCGGCAATCGATGCCAAAGCAAAGGCAACGGTTTTCTCGGTTTTGCCGCGCCCCATCTGCGCATACACCGCATTGTAACTCAAATCGTTGAACCCGAGCAGTTTGGTCGTCATTGTGCGGTTGAGCGGAAACGACGAGCCGTAACCGGCCGCCGATCCAAGCGGATTCTGATCGGCAACCTGCCATGCGGCCGACATCAGGCGAAGATCGTCGATAAGGCTTTCGGCATACGCGCCGAACCACAGCCCGAACGACGACGGCATGGCTACCTGCAAATGCGTGTAGCCCGGCATCAACACATCTTTGTATCGGTTGCTTTGCGCGATCAATTCGTCGAACAGGCGCACCGTTCCTTTAACGATCGCCTCTATTTCGTGACGAATGTAGAGCTTGATGTCCACCAGAACCTGATCGTTGCGCGAACGCCCGCTGTGCACTTTCTTCCCTACATCGCCCAACGTGCGGGTAAGCATCAATTCCACCTGCGAGTGTACGTCTTCGACATCTTTTTCGATACAAAAATCGTTATTCAAAATGCGGCGGTAGATCACGCGCAATTCCTTTTCGAGCGCCGACAGTTCTTCGGATGTCAACAACCCGATACTTTCCAGCATACGGATGTGCGCCACGGTCCCGACCACGTCGAATTGCGCCAGATACATGTCCATTTCCCGGTCGCGGCCGACGGTAAAACGTTCGATCTCCTTATCCGCCTCCGTTCCTTTATCCCAAAGTTTCATCTTTCAATATCTGAATCAATAAAGCGCAAAAGTACGGATTTTTGCGGTATCGATCCCGATGCGGGAAATTTATCCTATCTTTGGTTTTTAAACAGGTGAACATCCGCGATTTTGCCTAAGTGTTAAAGTCCTGACGGACTATAAGATTCTTTGTCGGTTCTTATTCTATTGACGTTGTTTTCCTAAGGAAAATTTACATAAATAAGCCGTAGGCTTTTCACGTCAATAGAAAATATTCGAAAACGTCGTTTTTTGTCCGTAGGACATTGACAAACTAAAATTTTAAATATTTGCCAAAAACCCCATGCCGTCCGTATTTTCCGACATTTTCAAAGGTTTTGTCGATTTATTCTACCCGAACATTTGCGTGTGTTGCTCCACCGGGTTGATGCGCGGCGAGGCGTATATTTGCGGCAGGTGCTTGTACGAACTGCCCGCAACCGGCTTTCACAAAGAGCCGGACAATCCCGTGGCCCGCACATTTTGGGGCAGGGCGCCGGTGGAACACGCCGCCGCCGGTTATTTCTTCAAAAAGGGAAACCGAACGCAACGGTTGGTTCATCAAATCAAGTACCAAGGGCAAAAGGAAATGGGCGCGGTGCTGGGCAAAGAGGTGGGAAAGATGCTTCGCGATTCGCGGTTCGCGGATGTCGACATCATCGTTCCCGTGCCGCTTCATCCCAAAAAACTGCGCAAGCGCGGATACAACCAAAGCGAATGGATTGCGCGAGGCGTGGCGGAGATGATCGGCAAACCGATAGATGCCGAAACATTGGTGCGTCGATCGGCGGCGAGTTCGCAAACCCGCAAGAAACGTTTCGACCGCTGGGAAAATGTCGATTCGGGCTTCGGACTGACCGATCCCGGAAAATTTGCCGGGCAACACATTCTTTTGATCGACGACGTGATCACCACCGGCGCCACGCTCGAAGCGTGTATTCATGCCGTCGGAACGGCGCCCGACGCTCGGGTAAGCGTTGTAACGCTGGCGGTTGCTTCCGATTGAATGTTTTGTTTTGTGCATCCCGTGTATCGGTTGGTTATTTTCATTCCTAAAAATATAGTATTTTTGCAGCCGAAAATAAATCATTGAGTCCGCTCCGAAAAGTATCCATAGCGTTGTTTTGCCCCCGACGAAGTCATTTAGGGGTAAAAATGGCTTTTCGGAGTGGATTTATCATTGTGATTTTGAAGGTTGCGATAAATATTATCCGACAATAAATGAAAGAAAAAGAAAAAATCTTAGTCAGAGCGTCTTTGGTCAGTGTTTTCGGCAACGCCGTACTGTCGGCATTGAAAATAGCTGTCGGGGCCATTTCGGGAAGCATGGCGGTGCTCGGCGACGGCATCGATTCGGCAACGGATGTGGTGATTTCGCTGGTTACGCTGTTCACCGCCCGGATCATCAGCCGCCCGCCCAATCAGAAATACGTTTACGGATACGAAAAAGCGGATTCCATAGCCACCAAAATCCTCTCGTTTGTCATCTTTTTTGCGGGCATGCAGATGCTCATCACCATGGGCAAAAGCATCATCTTTGCCGAACCGCGCGAAATGCCTTCCGCCATAGCCATTTACGTCACCGTGCTGTCGATGATCGGAAAGTTGGTTTTGGCGTATTACCAATTTCGGCAAGGCAAAAAAGCGAACAGTTCCATGTTGATAGCGAATGCCAAGAATCTGCGCAACGATGTTCTGATCTCCGGCGGAGTTTTGGCGGGGCTTATCTTCACGTTCGTGTTCAAAATGCCGATGCTCGACTCCGTTACGGGATTGCTCATCAGTTTGTATATCATCAAATCGTCCGTCGACATTTTTATCGACTCCAACGTGGTGTTGATGGACGGAGTGAAAGACATTTCGGTGTATCAAAAAATCATCGACGCCGCGGAGCAGGTCGCGGGCGCAAGCAATCCGCACCGCATCAGGTCGCGCCAAATCGGGAATATGTATATGATTGCGCTCGACATCGAAGCAAACGGGAACATCACGTTAAACGAAGCGCATGAGATTGCGCAGGCGGTGGAAGAAAGCATCAAGCGTACGGTAGATAACGTATATGACATCGTGGTGCATGTGGAACCGGCCGGCGTGTTACACAGCGAGGAAAAATTCGGGGTCGACAAAAGTAATGTGACGCGGTCGTAGGCTCGCATCGAGCGAAAAATCATTTCGGAATATACAACGGGTGTTTTTCGTTGTATTTGCGAACGTACATAAATTTGAGCTGGTCGCGTTTTTTCGATCTCAGCCCGGAATACTCGTCGTGCAGCTCGGGATCGGACATCAGCAACATTTCCACATTCTTGGTGTCGTACTCCAATACTTTGCCTGTATTGAAATCCAGAAGGAACTGACGCAATTCGGTCGTTCTGTAACTCGGCGAATTGTAGTAGGGAGAATATCCGTAAGGACTGTACCCGTAGGGACTGTAATAACTGTAAGGCGAATATCCGTAAGGACTGTAGCCGTAGGGACTGTAACCGCCGTACCTGTTGGAATAGGTCGTGATGTTGGCCACGAAATGACAAATATTTCCCATAATTGTGATTCTGTTAAACGACCCGCCGACATTTATATACAATATCCCGTTTTTACAATAACCCCAAATTTTATTGACCTCCACCTCCTGGCTGTTGCCCAAATCGTCAAAATAAGTAAGTGATTGGCCTTCCGTTACCTGATCGAAAAAAGTCTTGCTTTTATAATCGATCGAAGTCAAAATCCGCGACTTGGGTATCGGCTTATTATTCTTTACCTGTTCAAAGTTCAAGTAAAATCCTTCTCTGAACTTAAACTCGGTTGTGTATTTTACCAAGTTATCGGTCGAATCGTTTTGTGCCTTTATATCAATCGATAACAAGGAAGTCAAAAAACCGACGAACAATATGAAAAATTTTATTTGCATAAATCTATCTTTTTCCTAAACCTTTTCGCACAAAATCCGTACAAATATAATGTTTTTTGCGTTCGTTTCCGAAATATTTTTACGATTTCGATGTATGATCTGCCTCCGGGAATGCCGTCGAGAAAGAAAATTTATCGAGCCGAAGCAATAATTATTTTCATATCTGAAAAATATAGACTATACTTGTTGCTTGGTTTATGCCCTGCCCCCGGTTAACAACCGACAGATATTGACGATAAGATCGTAAAGGTTTATTTATTTATGTATAAAGCTATTATAGGTTTTCTTGAGGTCGGAAAAGACAAAACGGCACACTGGTTTGTCCGCTGTCAAGATATATTTTTGGGAATATTTTTGCTCATCGGCGGATTTTTTATGTTCAGTGCCGGTGTTGTCTCCCTGTTCACGGAAAATTTCGATTCCGGGATCATTTTCGGCACTTCGGGATTGACGGCGCTTGTTTTGTACGGCATCGCCCGCATAAGAAAACAATACGACGGTTATATTCTGTGGATCGCTGCCGGTGTCTTTTCCTTGTCCGCATTAGCTTTATTATACACCGGCAAAGGTATGTTCGGGGGCATACATTGCGTGATCTATCCTTTGGTTGTCGGCATGATGTTCGGCGCCAAACGGGGAAATATCATATCGCTCGCTTTTATGATCTTGTATTTTGTGTGCGGAATATTGCTGAAAAACGAACTTTTCTTTTTGGCCGCATCATTTTTGGCCGCGACGGTTATGATGATCACCACCGGAACGTTCCTGACCATCAATGAAGATCTGGTAAGCGCGGGCGAAAACAAACTGTCGGATATTCAAAAAGAAGCGGAAATCAAAAACGAATTTATTTCGCAATTATCGCATCAGATACGCACACCGTTGAACAACATCGTGGTGATCGGCAATTTGCTGAACGAAACGCAATTGAACCAACGCCAAAAAGATTGGATGGAGACGATTCTGGCTTCGGCCAACAATCTGGTAACGGTGGTCAACATGATCGCGTCCAAGATCACGTCGACGGGAATTGTCGATACCAAACCCGCAAATATCGCGTTCAACCTGCAAACGGTGATGAACAACACCATTCAGTTGTTTGTGGGACAAAGCAACGAATACAATATCGCTTTAAAACAGATCGATACGCCCGCACCCTACATTCTGGAAGGCGACCCGATCCAAATCAAACAAATCTTTTTGACGTTGGTCGATGCCGTCGTCAAAAACAAAAACGCCGAGAAAATCAATATCATCATATCCTATCGGGTAAGGCAAGAAACCGACCGATTATACGATGTCATTTTCGAAATAAAAGTGAGCGATCATTTAGATATGGAATCGGAAATCGACAAAACGAATCCCGAAATGCTGAACTATTCGATTTCGTCGAAATTGATCGCCATGTCCGGGAATAAGTTAACCGTAACTTATGATCAAAATTTTACAATCTTTAATTTTACATTATCATTTAAAAAAGCATTGGTCGTGCCTAAAGAAAAAAATATCGAAATACCGGTAGCGGAAAGCCGGGAAGATGTACGAGGGCTTTTTACGGACAACTCGACTGTTGATCTGAAAGAAGCCAATATTCTTTTGGTTGAAGACAATTTGATCAATCAAAAGATTGTGATACTCAGCATCCAAAAGTTAGTTAAGAATATTGACGTCGCCAATAACGGGCAGGAAGCGCTGGATAAATTCGGCCAAATGAAATATGACATCATCCTGATGGACATTCAGATGCCGATCATGGACGGGATACAGGCCACCAAAAAAATTCGCGAAACGGAAAACGAAGACAATATCTTGCCGACCCCCATTATTGCCATCACGGCCAATGCCCTTGCGGGAGATCGCGAGCATTGCCTGGCGTCGGGCATGGACGAATATATCAGCAAGCCGTTCCAAGTGGAGGTGTTGGTGAATAAAATGAAGCATCTCCTCGCTACCGGCAGCCCTGGTCATCATTGACGATATCCCTGCGACCGGATTGTTTTTTCATTTCGGAGCACGTAAAAAGCTATACCCCGCACGGCCAAGTTTTATGCATTTATTTTTCCCCTCGCTTTGCGTCTTCGCGTGATGATTCTCTCGCAAAGGCGCAAAGTACAACCGAGTTTGCCCGCTCGACCGGAAGGGCCGACAAGAAAAATTATACTGCGAGAAGTATAAGTCGTCGAAAATTTTCGCCGTCCGGCAAACGCGAAATAAAAAATCATTAACTTTGGTGCGGGTTTCAAAATAACCGTAAAATGGCCGGATTGCATACGAGATTTTTTATACTTGCTGTTTTGTACTATCGAGCATTTACGCCGACGTATGCACAAAATACGACCGCGTGGAGTTTGCAATATCGACTGCCCGACCCGGTATGCTATTCCGACCTTCCGGAACCCGTAAAAGAAATCGAGCAAATACTGAAAGAAGAAAACGACGATCGCGGCGCAACAAAGGCGTGGGTATACGCCGCCGGCATCAACGTACGCATCGATCCCGAAACATCGGGACAATGGGATACCGTTCCGGGGAAAGGCTATGTGTGGCGCATGGGAATACGCGCCGCAAATGCGCTGTCGTTGAGTATTTTGCTGGAAAATTATCGATTGCGCACGGGCGAAGCGTTGTATGTGTACGACAAAGCCGCAACCCGAACGGCAGGCCCGTTTGATGCGCGCAACAACAGGAACGGCGGACTTTTGCCTGTCGAATCGCTTCCGGGCAACGACATCGTCATCGAATGGAACGTGCCGACGACTTCGGCTCCCCGCAACGGATTCACCGTAACGAGTGTCGGATACGGGTTTTGCGATGTCTCCGAAAGCGAAAAAATTGTTCGCGCAGCAGCCGCTTCCTGCAACGTGAACATCAATTGCAAAACGGGGAACCGTTGGCAGCGCGAAAAACGTTCGGTAGTCCGGTTGTCGACCATCATCTATTCGAACGGATCGGCAAAAACGCAATATTGCACGGGCACGCTGATCAATCAAGCCGTTGACGCCGCCGATAAAAAACCGTACATACTCACGGCCCGGCATTGCATTTCAACCGAAGACATGGCGCGACGAACGACATTCACGTTCAATTACGAATACGCCGATTGCCCGAATACGAACCTTTCGGTTGCCAAAACGATTTCGGGCGCCGATTTGGTCGCAACGAAAAAAGAATTGGATTTCACCTTGCTGGAATTATCGGAAACACCGAACAATCAGTGCAATCCTTTTTATGCCGGATGGAACGCCTCGCCCAAAACGCCCGGCGGCGCAGCGGGAATTCATCATCCGCAAGGCGATGTCAAAAAAATAGCCGTCGAACACGATCCTTTGGGTGTCGGAACTTTCAACGACGACCAAACGGACTTGCATTGCGACAAGGATGCGCACTGGATCGTGAAAAAATGGGACGTCGGTGTTACGGAAAAAGGTTCGTCGGGAAGCCCGATTTTCGATCCCGGCCATTTCCTCGCGGGCACGCTGTCGGGAGGCGAGGCCGC
>JAVBRP010000124.1:0-3571 GCA_031547815.1 Bacteroidales bacterium
CAAATTCCGCAAAGCATGATCGATGCCGTTGTGGCAAGCGAAGACAATAAATTTGCGGATCATCACGGATTCGATTTCGGCGAGATGCGCGAAGCATATCGTCAGAACAAAAAGGGGAAACGCCTGCGCGGAGCCAGCACCATTACCCAGCAAACGTGCAAGAATGTGTTTCTTTGGAACGGACGCAGTTACATCCGCAAAGGACTCGAAGCGTGGTTCACCGTGTGGGTGGAACTGATCTGGGGCAAAGAACGCATCATGGAAGTATATCTGAATGTGATTGAGACCGGTAACGGCATTTACGGCATCGGTGCGGCCGCTCAGGCATATTATCACAAACCCGCGTCGCGTTTGTCGCGCGAAGAAGCTGCCATGATTGCCGCTATTCTTCCTTCTCCCCGCAAACGCAACCCCGCAAAGCCCACCGAATATTTATGGCAACGGCAACGGCAAATACTCGACTTGATGGACAAGGTCGGAACGGTAAAATTGTAAGTCACGTAGTGACGACACCTTTGTAGCCCGGGATGATAATCCCGGGTATCGAATGCCCCAACCGATATTGAACCGCGTAGCGGCGGCACCTTATCGGTAATATCGATTTTGCGTCTTTTCGTGAAAAAATATCAATCCGAGATTTGGAACTCGCGAGAAGTTATGAACACTTAAATACTTTAAAAATCAATTCGATAATCTGTTTTTTGAAAACATATCAACATCGTTCGAAATGGAAAAAATTCAAATTCGGAGTATCTTTGCCTGTTACAACAGGGATGCGGATGATACGGGTAAAATGAAGTAAATCCGTTAATTCGAATCATCCTGTTACATATCATATAAAATCGAAAATCCAAGTGAGCGACGAATTGGAAGAAAAAAACGAAAACTCGGAAGAGTTGTCGGAAGAGCAAGTACAAGACGAGAACGGCGATATCGACGACGCCGGCGGGGATTCGGCGGGTAAATACGATGCATTGCTGAACGTGGAAGAAGGCAAGACGCATCGCATCACGGGGATGTTTCGCGATTGGTTTTTGGATTACGCTTCGTATGTAATCCTCGAACGGGCCGTACCGCATATCGAGGACGGGCTTAAACCCGTGCAACGTCGTATTCTGCACGCCATGTTTGATATGGACGACGGGCGATTCAATAAGGTGGCCAACATCATCGGATCAACCATGAGCTTCCACCCGCACGGCGATGCTTCCATCGGCGATGCTTTGGTGCAACTCGGGCAGAAAGATTTGCTTATCGAAACGCAGGGTAACTTTGGAAATATCCTTACGGGCGATCGTGCGGCAGCGCCTCGTTACATCGAAGCGCGGCTGTCGAAATTTGCGCTCGAAGTGGCGTTCAATCCCAAGACCACCGAGTGGATGCGCTCGTACGACGGTCGTAAACCGGAACCGGTGACGCTCCCGATGAAGTTTCCTCTGTTGCTGGCCCAAGGCGTCGAAGGGATTGCCGTGGGCCTTGCATCCAAGATACTGCCGCACAACTTCAACGAACTGATCGACGCTGCCGTTTCATACCTGAAAAATGAGCCTTTCGAGTTGTTTCCCGACTTTCCGACGGGAGGCTTGGCCGATTGCGCCGCCTACAACGACGGTTCGCGCGGCGGAAAGGTGAAAGTGCGCGCCCGCATCAATAAAGTGGATAATAAAACGCTGGTAATTACTGAGATTCCGTTCGGATTGGATACGTCCAAACTCATCGAATCCATCGTCAAAGCCAACGATAAGGGCAAGATCAAAATCAAGAAAGTAGACGACAATACCGCGCAGAACGTCGAGATACTGATTCATTTGGCCAACGACGTGTCGCCCGACATGACCATCGATGCGCTCTATGCTTTTACCGATTGCGAGCTTTCCGTTTCGACGTACGCTTGCGTTATCAGCAACGAGCAGCCGATATTTTTCAGCGTGTCGGATATTCTGCGGCTTACCACCGATCAAACGAAGGAACTCCTGCGTCGGGAGCTTGAAATCCGCATGAATGAACTCGAAGAAGATTGGCATTATTCGTCGTTGGAAAAAATATTCTTCGAACAACGTATCTACCGCGAATTAGAAAAAGATGCAATTTCGTGGGAAGACCAATTGACGGCCATCGATAAGGCTTTCGATCCGTTCCGTCCGTTGCTGCGCCGCGAAATCAAGCACGAAGACATACTTAAACTGACCGAAAAACCGGTGCGCCGCATTTCGAAATTCGACATCAAGAAAGCCGACGAACACATCAAAGGGGTGGAGGAGGAGATGGAAAAAGTGCAAAACAACCTCGCCAACCTCGTTCGCTACACGATCGAATATTTCAAGCGCATCAAGAAAAAATACGGCGTCGGCCGCGAACGCAAAACCGAATTGCGCAGTTTCGATACCATTGCCGCCACGCGCGTGGTCATCGCCAACGAAAAACTGTATGTCAACCGCGATGAGGGTTTTGCGGGTTACGGATTGAAGAAAGATGAGTATGTATGCGATTGCTCGGACATGGACGAAATCATCGTCATCCGCAAAGACGGCTCATACATCGTCAGCAAAGTGTCCGAAAAGGCGTTCATGGGGAAAAATATCCAATATGTGAACGTATTTCAGCGCAACGACAACCGCACCATATACAACGTGGTGTACCGCGACGGGCGCAACGGCCCGATCATGATCAAACGATGCGCCATTTCGGGAATCACGCGCGACAGGGAATATCATCTTACCAAAGGCGAACCCGGTTCGCAACTGCTTTATTTCAGCGCCAACCCCAACGGCGAGGCCGAGTTACTGCGTATCACGCTCAAACCTCGTCCGCGCCTGCGCAATCTCATCATGGATGTCAACTTTGCCGACGTGGCCATCAAAGGCCGCGATGCGCAAGGCAATATCCTTACGCGCTACGCCATTCATAAGATCATGCTCAAGGAAAAAGGCGGTTCCACGCTCGGCGGAAAACCGATATGGTGGGATGCCGACGTGCAGCGTCTCAACGAGGACGGTCGCGGAACGTTGTTGGGCGAGTTTACCGGAAAGGATAAGTTGTTGATTGTTACCGAGGACGGAAATTACCGTACGTCGGGTTACGACATATCGCTGCATTTCGAAAGCAACATCCGGCTGATCGAAAAATATGATGCCACAGCGATTTTCACGGCAGTGTACTACGATCCCGAATCGAAATTCTGGTATCTGAAACGTTTTCCGTTCGAACAGTCGGCGCAGCTTACCTCATTTGTGGGCGAAGGCGTGCAGCAATTGAAATGCCTGAGCCGTGCGATACGTCCGCGTTTCAAGATCGTTTTCGGCGGCCTCTCGAAACACAAGCCCGAAGAAATCATTGTGGCCGACGAGTTCATTGCCGCAAAGAGTTTCCGCGCCAAAGGAAAACGACTCTCGACGCTTGAAGTGGCCCGTGTGGAAGAAATTGAACCGCTGCCGCCCGCCGAACCGGCACCCGCGCAAGATAACACGCCGCAAGAGCCCGATTCGCCCGTTCCGACCGACCGTTTCCCCGATATTCCTTTCGAAGTAGACGGTAAAGTGGAGCAGGGAACGTTGGGGTTGTAGAAATTCAA
>JAVBRP010000333.1:0-3571 GCA_031547815.1 Bacteroidales bacterium
GAACGGGTTACGCCCGAACAAATCCGATTGATGTTCGAATATCGGCGAAACCCGAATAAACCGGCAATGTTTGATTGATGTATTACCTCTCTCCCCAACCCTCTCTCCACAGGAGAGAGGGAGAAGCTCTTCCTGCCTGCATTGCAGACCGTGCAAAGGCTCCCTCTCCTGTGGAGAGGGCGGGGGGAGAGGTCATGACAAGAATGCGCAAGCCAACAGTGAGCGATACAATTAAAAAATATCATTTTGTTGATGTCAACAAAATGATCAAAAATTGAAATTCAAAAATTAAAATGTTCCACCAAATACGTCAAGTATATTTCATCGGCATCGGCGGCATCGGCATGAGCGCGTTGGCGCGGTATTTCAAGGCGAAAGGTCGTGAAGTTTGCGGATACGATCGTGCCGCAACCCCGCTTACGCGAAATCTTTGCGCCGAGGGGATTCCCGTGCATTACGTTGACGATGTCGTTGCGATTCCGCAATCGTATAAAGATGCGAAGGACGAAACGCTGGTGGTGTATACGCCCGCCGTTCCCGCTTCGCACGGCGAGATGTGTTGGTTCAAGGATCGGGGTTATCGCATGATGAAGCGTTCGGAGGTGTTGGGATTGATTTCGCAAAGCAAAAAGACAATTGCCGTTGCGGGAACGCACGGTAAGACAAGCATTTCGACGATGACGGCGCATTTGCTGACCGCATCGGGTGTCGGTTGCGATGCTTTCCTTGGCGGGATTTCGAAGAATTACCGAACCAATCTGCTCTTATCAGATACAAGCCCGTATTTGGTTGCCGAAGCCGACGAGTACGATCGTTCGTTCTTGCGGCTGCATCCTTACATAGCGGTGGTTACGGCCACGGATGCCGATCATCTCGACATATACGGTACGCACGATGAGGTGAAAAAGGCTTTTGCGCAATTTGTGTCGCAGATAACACCGGGAGGAACGTTGATTGCAAAGTACGGTTTGGATTTACCCGTTCCCGGCGGAGTACGCAAGTTCACCTATTCGCTGAACGATCGCAACGCCGACTTCTGCGCCGAAAGCATCGATTTGATCGGCGATCGTTATTCGGTGACGGTCCGCACGCCCGACGGCGTTTTGAAAGACGTATGCATCGGCGTGCCGGGGTTGGTGAACGTCGAAAACGGCATTGCGGCGATGGCTGCGGCAAGTCTTGCGGGCGCCGATCCGGAAAAGATCAAATCGGCTATGGCGTCGTTCGAAGGCGTGCAACGTCGTTTCGATTATCACGTTCGCACGGACGACACGGTGTATATCGACGATTATGCGCATCATCCCGAAGAATTGCGGTTTACGATCGAATCGGTTCGAAATTTGTATCCGCAAAGGCACATTACGGGAATTTTTCAGCCGCATTTGTACAGCCGCACCCGCGACCTTGCCGACGAATTCGCGCAAAGCCTCGGCATGTTGGATTCGCTGATTTTGCTGGAGATTTATCCCGCACGCGAGGAGCCGATCGAAGGCGTGCGTTCGCAAATGATCTTCGACAAAGTTCATTGCCCGGACAAATGCTTGTGCACCAAAGACGAAGTTATCAACATCTTGAAAAATAAGAAAATTGATGTATTGCTTACGCTGGGAGCCGGCGATATCGATACTTTGACGGGGCCGATCGAAGAATTGTTGAAAAATAAAAATAATGTGCATAAAAATTGATCCTATTTTTGTAAATTAAGGTTTGTTGTAACGAAATGTAAATGAAGCGATTTTTGATCATATTGTTTTGGTTGGCCATCATCGCCTACTTCGTTTTCGCGATGGGATTCGTGTTCGAACGGCGGCATGAGCAAGTGTGTACCGGCGTGGAGGTGGTTGTTTCCGACAGTATGCGCAGTCGTTTCGTAACGGCGGCCGATATTTCGCAAATGGTGGATAATCGTTCGCGAAAGCTGACGGGCAAATTGTTCGACAGTATCAATGCCAAAAGCATCGAGCAGCGGCTGAACGATTATGCGCCCGTGCATCGTGCCGACGTTTACAAAACCGTTAACGGAACGGTGCATGTCGAGGTCGAGCAACGTACTCCCATGCTGCGGATCATCAATCGATACGGCGAAAGTTATTATATCGACCAATACGGCGAGGCGTTGAAACATTCGGCTCGTTATTGCGCGCACGTGCTTCCGGCCAACGGCTACATCAACCGAAAGGCGCCCGATCGGAAAGGATTCAACGTGATGGACGACGACGATATTCCCGAGGGGCGACGGAACATTTTGCGCGAATTGTTCGAGTTGGCGAATTACATCAACGGCGACAAGTTTTTGAAAGCGCAAATTCAGCAGATTTACGTCAACGAGGACGGCGATTTCGAGTTGATTCCGTTGGTCGGGGCGCACGTGATCGTTTTCGGCGCTTTCGAGAAACCCGAAGAAAAGTTTTCCAAACTCGAATCGTTATACCGCAACGGATTGAACGTGAAAGGTTGGAACACGTATGATGTCATTAATTTAAAATACGAAGGACAAATAGTTTGTACGAAAAGATAATTTTTAAAAAGCAAGTATATAGAATTCAATTATAAAGAGATAAAGCGAATAAAAAATAATATCATGGAAAATATGCCTCAATACGTAGCCGCAATCGATGTCGGCACAACAAAAATCGTAACCCTTTTGGGGAAACGCAACGAGAATGGAAAATTGGAGATTGTCGGGTTTACCCGTTCCGACTCGAAAGGTATTCGGCGCGGCGAAGTGCTGAATCCCGAGGAAGCGTCAAACGTGATCAAGAACACCATCATCGATTTGCAAAAGCGGACGGGGGTTCTTTTTTCCGAAGTATTTGTCGGCATTGCGGGACAGCACATCCGCATCGTGAAAAGCCGCAATTACATCAATCGCGTTTCGTACGACGACAGCATCACCGCCAAGGACATCGAGCAATTGAAGCACGATGCCAACAATATCGCTCTGGAGGAAGGAAAGGAGATCATCCACATCCTGCCGCAAAGTTATATTGTGGACAACGAAACGGATATTTTCAACCCGATCGGGATGCTCGGCAAACGCTTGGAAGCCAATTTCAACATCGTGGTGGGGAATATCGATTCGATCAAACGAATCAGAAAATGCGTTCACCAAAGCAGCCTGACCATCAAGGAAATCATTCTCGAACCGTTGGCTTCGGCCGATGCCGTGCTGTACGACGAAGAACGCGAGTCGGGCGTGGCGTTGGTCGACATCGGCGGCGGAACCACCGATGTGGCCGTTTTTTACGAAAACGTGTTGCGTCATTCGGCAGTCATTCCGTTCGGCGGTTACGTGGTGACCAAGGACATAAAAGATGCCTGCGGATTGGGCGAGCTGGTGGCCGAAGAAGTCAAAGTACAGTTCGGCGTGGCATTGAGCGAAGCCGCCGAAGAAAACAAGGTCATCGTGATTCCCGCCAAGGTTCCGGGCCGCGAACCGAAAGAAATTTCCATCCGCAACTTGGCGCACATCATTCAATCGCGCATGGAGGAAATCATCGACGCCATCATGTTCCACATCGAAAATTCGGGTTGCGCCGACAAGTTGGGTTCCGGAATCGTGATCACGGGC
>JAVBRP010000358.1:0-20521 GCA_031547815.1 Bacteroidales bacterium
CGGGCTTCGTCTATCATCATCGTCAGTTTTTCCGCATATATGTGTTTGTCGGAATCCAACTTGGGGCAAGCAATCGCCAAACGTTTGCCTTGCAGGAAATCCGCATGAAAATTCCCTGCGGAAAAAGCGACGCAATCGGCAGCCAACAGCAAATCGGCATTGCGCAGGTAGGGCGCGTGCGGCGACAGCAAATGCAATTGTATCGGCCATTGTGCAAGTGCGCTCGGTTGTTTTTCACTGTTCGTGCGTTCCGGCCGGGTCGACGAGAAACTCATTTGTTGCGCGCCGGGGCATCCGCCTCCCGCATGGCGATGTTTTTCGATCCGGTATTCCGTCAAGTCCGGTTTCAACTCGATATTATTTTCGCGCAAATAGTTAAGGCCGATTTGCCAAAGCGCATCCTGCCGGTGATCTTTCAAATGCTTGAGATGAGCGGCAATTACCCGTCCGCCCTTTTCCGACAAACGTTCCATGACGGCGATTTCGTCGTAAGGTTCGGCTTCGCGTTCTTCCAAAGTAATGGCATTAACGGGGCACTCGCCGATGCAGGCGCCCAAACCGTCGCAATACAGCTCGCTCACCATGACGGCTTTCCCGTCGATCAGTTGCAAAGCGCCTTCGTGGCAACCCTTGACGCACTGTCCGCAACCGTTACACAGCGTTTCGTCTATTTTAATGATGGTTCTTTTCATGTCCGATTCAATTTTGAAGCAAAAATAGCTTCCCGAATCGGGATGTTTTGTAACATTTGTAACACTTCGAAAAAGATTTTTCCGAAAAAAAAGCCGAACACATCGGTTCGGCTTTTAACGGTTTTTCGGATCCGTTCAGACCCTTTTCTCCAACTTTTTCAAAATATCCGCCACAGATAAATGGCTGTTGGGCAATACATCGGGAGGGCACGAGCCGGCGACCTTGGCCACCTGATACCTTTTGCATTTGCTTCTCCCCTCCTCCCCGTTTTCGCAATACAAATGCTTATATGTTCGAATTAAAATCGGATTCGAATCCAAAATGCCCGAGTATATGGGACATTTGACCGATTTCTCGCATATTTTCTGTTCATCCATCACGCTAACCCTATCCTGTCGTTAAATTTTCCGCAAAGGTCATCAATTTTATTTTCACTACCAATTTTCAAATAGACTTTTCGGAAAAAGACTTTGATTATTTTTCGTTCCCCGTATGGTATATTCCGAAAATATCATACCTTTGCACGCTCAAAATCATAAATCTAAAAAATAGTAAAACATGCCTGTAAAGATCAGATTATCAAGACAAGGAAAAAAGGGTTATTCTTTTTATCACATTGTTGCGGCTGACAGCAGGGCGCCACGGGATGGCAAGTATATCGAAAGATTGGGTTCGTACAATCCGAACACACATCCGGCAACGGTCGAACTCGATTTCGACAAAGCCCTTACTTGGTTGAACAACGGAGCCCAACCGACCGAAACATGCAGGAACATCCTTTCGCATGAGGGTGTTCTGTTGAAAAAACATTTGCTCGAAGGTGCGAAAAAAGGCGCATTTTCGGAGTCGGAAGCCGAAACACGCTTCGATAAGTGGAAAAGCGACAAGCAAGCCAAGATCGATGCCATTAAAAACAATGCGGTGAAGACGAAAAACGAGTCGGCGCGCAAACGCAAAGAGGATGAGGTGAAGGCCAAAGAAGCCATTGCTCAGAAGATTGCCGAAAAAACGGCTGCTGCGGAACCTAAAGCGGAACCGGCGCCCGAAACGGAAGCCGAAGCCGGCGAATAAAAGTAGCGTAAATCATATACCGAAACCCTCAAAGTCGTTATCTTTGAGGGTTTTTTATTATACCCTCGATCATGCAAAAAGATCAATCGCTGCATTTGTTAGGCAAAATATCCAAAACGCACGGATTCGGCGGAACATTGGTGCTTATTTCCGATCGCCCCGTTGATGATGCTGCTGAAGATTTGCAAGAAGTGTTCGTGAAAATCGACGGGTTGTTTGTGCCTTTTCCCGTAGAGGATGCGACAATCCGCACCGATACTTCGATGCATTTAAAACTCGAATTTATCGAAAATTCGGATAAGGCGGCCGAACTGGTCGGCTGCGAAGTTTATGCGGAACAGGCGTTCGACGACCTTGTTTCGGAACCGGAATCGGAGTATTTGATCGGATTTTCGGTACACGACGCTGCCTGCGGATATATCGGCGTTGTCCGGCAAATGGAGGATTACAACGGCAACATCGTGTTGCAAGTAATGAACGGAGAAAAGGAAACGCTGATTTCGTTGTATCCCGAGCTGATAACCGAAATAGACGACGAGGCAAAAGTCTTGCATATTACAGCTCCCGACGGGTATTTCGAATAGCCGGCAAGGAGGCTTCCCGCTTTTGATTTTCGATGCCGGTAAAACTCATTTTTATTTCCGTAAAAAAAAGCTAATTTTGACCCATTCTTAATAAGGCGTCATTCGATTAATACCAAACACAAATTTCAAACAACGAGTATATTTGTTATGCTGATAAGTAAAGAACAAATCCCGATCAATAAAAAACCGTAACCAAATTATATAAATCATGAAAATTCATAATTATAAGCAGAAATTGGAGCCTGTACTGAAAGAAGGTGTCAATTCGTACGAGATCGTTCGTCGCTACGAAAAAATTCCGACCGAAATATACGCCAATGCCGATGACGCTGTTGTGGAAGTTGCCCGCGATATAACGGAAATGATCCAAAAGAAAGCATTGCGCGGCGAACCGTTCGTACTCGGCACCGCAACGGGTTCCACCACTTCGGCGTTGTACGGCGAATTGGTGCGTCTGCACAAAGAAGAGGGCGTCAGTTTCAAAAACGTGCATACCTTCAATGTCGACGAATTTTATCCTCTTTCGCCCGATGCGCTGCAAAGCCATTTCCGCTACATGAAAGAACACCTGTTCGATCATGTCGACATTCCGAAAGATAACATCAATTTTCCCGACGGTTCGCTTGCTCCCGAACTGATTGCGGGATTCTGTGCCGCATACGATCGCAAAATATCGGCATTGGGCGGCATCGACTTGCAAATATTGGGTATCGGCCGCACGGGACACATTGCCTGCAACGAACCCGGCTCGATGATCAATTCGCCCACGCGCCTGATCACTTTAGACACGATCACCCGCATCGACGCCGCCGCCGACTTCTTCGGCGAAGAGTTTGTTCCGCGTCGCGCCATCACTATGGGAATCGGAACGATTCTGGCAGCAAAGAAATTAATATTGCTGGCCTGGGGCGAAGGCAAAGCCCGTATCATCCGCAACGCGGTGGAAGGCCCGGTAACCGACTCGTTGCCGACTTCGTACCTGCAAAATCATCCCAACGCCAAGATTGTTCTCGATCTTGCGGCAGCTTCGGAACTCACGCGCGTGAAAACGCCGTGGCTGGTGGGCACCTGCAATTGGACCGATCGGTTGATCCGCAAAGCGGTGGTGTGGCTATGCCAAAAAACCGAAAAGCCGATCCTGAAACTTACCGACCGCGATTATAACGACAACGGTATGAGCGATTTGATTGCGCAACACGGTCCCGGAAGCAAGATCAACATCGACGTGTTCAACGATTTGCAACATACCATTTCGGGCTGGCCGGGCGGAAAACCGAATGCCGACGACAGCACACGCCCCGAACGCGCCACGCCGTACCCGAAAAAAGTGATCATTTTCAGTCCGCACCCCGACGACGACGTGATTTCGATGGGCGGAACATTTGCCCGTTTGGTGCAACAGAAGCACGACGTGCATGTGGCTTATCAAACATCGGGCAACATCGCGGTTTTCGACGACGACGTGATTCGTTTCCTCGATTTCGGAAACCAGTTCAGCCATATTTTTGAACTCGCCGGCGCCGACACCAAAAATATTTATCAAAAGCTTGCCAAGAAGTTGGCCAACAAAAAACCGGGCGAACCCGATCTTCCCGAAGTGCGGAAACTCAAATCGGCCATCCGCCGCAGCGAAGCCAAAGCCGCAGCGCGTTATTTGGGCGTTGCCGAAGATCACGTTCACTACCTCGATATGCCGTTCTACGAAACGGGAACGGTGAAGAAAGGCGAATTGACCGAGGCGGATATTCAATTGATCATCAACCTGCTTCAACAAATACAACCGCATCAGGTTTACGCTGCGGGCGACCTCTCCGATCCGCACGGCACGCATCGCGTTTGCATCAATGCCATATTGATTGCGCTGCACGAATTGAAAAACGAGCCGTGGATGAAAGATTGCCGCGTGTGGCTGTACCGCGGAGCCTGGCAGGAATGGGATCTCGATCAGGTGGACATGGCCGTACCGCTCAGCCCCGAAGAAGTGCTGATCAAACGGAAAGCCATCTACAAGCACACGTCGCAAAACAACGGACCCGTATTTCCCGGCGCCGACCCGCGCGAGTTCTGGCAACGCGCCGAAGAACGCAACCATGCCACGGCCGTGATGTACGACAAACTCGGAATGGCCGAATATCAGGCGATAGAAGTGTTTGTGCGGTATAAGATAGAGTAACCCGACGACCCGAAGCAATTAAAAAACGGCTTGTACAATCTTCGTACAAGCCGTTTTTTTGTGGCGTTAATGATTTTATAATCTTACAAATTAAAAATCAGGTCTATCACTGGGTCATTAGTAACATCTTGCGAGCGTCAAATAAAGCTGTAAGCCCGCTCGCATATGTGTATCCGTATTTCTTTTCTAATATTTTCCGCGTGCACCAGATGGTCGATTCATTGCATGTGCGATTTTCCGAATTGGGTTTTTCGCTCTCCAGCAACAAGTTGACATCATCCCAATATTGTTTGAATTCGGGGAAATTTCCGATCAAATCGACCACCGGATGCAGCATCAATTGATCATACGGGCATTCGGCCCGTGCAGCCAATTGATACAGCAATATGAAAATTTCATCGTCCTGTTGTTTGCAGAAATCTATCAGATTTTGGAACTCCGTTCCGCTGCATTTCAACGAATATCGTATATTGTCGGCTTTTGTCGGCATCGAATCCAACGGCGCCCAGCAATTCAGCCAAGCCGTATATCTTTTGTCGAACTCTTGTCGTACTTCCGGCGATACCTTGTCGGCCAAAACATCCAGAATACCGAATTCGGCGCTCGTTAAGGCCGGTTGCACGCCGCAGCATTGAGCAACGTCTTTGTCGGAAAACATTTCGGCAATATAAACATTCTCCGAATCGATGTACGATTTCAGACGAGCCAATTGATCCGCAGGCACAATGCTCTTCTCGGAACATGACATAAGAAATATTCCCAAAAAAACTATGGTAATGAATGATGTGTGCTTACAATAATCGACGATTTTCATGTCATTCCAAAATTGTTTCTTCTATGTATGATAGACGAAAAAATCCTGAAACGTTGCGTCAAAAATAGTAATTTTTTTTATTGCATCGCATAAACCTTTTCGCGCACCATATTCGCACGGTCGTCATGGCTTTTCGATTTGTCGAAAACGGCGTACGGAACGGGTTCACCGAAACGCAATTGCAGGTGTTGTCCTTTTTGCTTGAAAAATTCGTCCACCAAAAAAGTCATTTCAATATTGGCCTTAATATGAAGTTTTTTGCGAATGTTGGCCAGATTATAGAAAAAGTCGGAGTTTCGACCTTCGAAATAGACAGGAATCACGTCGCGTTCGTATTGCACCGCTTTCCGGATAAAATTGTTGTTCCATTTCGGATCGGTAATTCGACCTTTTATCTTTCGTGAACATAAGCCGGCCGGGAAATAAAGCACTTGAGCGTCGCTCGAATAAGTTTCTTCGATTTTGCGGGCATATTCCGGGAATTGCCGCCCGTGTTTATTCACCGGAACAAATACGGGTTCGAAATTCTTGATATTCAACAATAAATCATTAACGATAAATCGGATGTCGGGAAAAATTGATCCGATGGCATCCATCAGCACCAAACCGTCGAATCCGCCCAACGGATGATTGGAGGCAAAAATATAACGACCTTCGCGGGGAATCTTATCCAAACCTTCCGCCTCGTAAGTTACGTTCATGTCTTCGAGAATACAGCGTACGAAAGCCAATCCGTGCCGGTCGCGGTAATCGTAAATGATGCGGTTTACCTCGTCCTGATGAATGAGCCGTTTGAGGTAGGCGATCACAAAACCGGGAAGTATCTTCAGCAAATTGGGGTTTTTCTTGCGAATAACTTCCTCTATATCGATAAATTTCTTGGTCATTTCGAATTTGGGGTTTGAGGTTTCAAGTTTCAGGTTTCAAGTTTCAAGTTTCAGGTTTGAAGTTTGAGGTTTCAAGTTACGTGGCTTTGCCCAACTTTAAACTTGAAACCTGAAACTTGAAACTCTTTCGTGGCTTTGCCCAACTTTAAACTTTAAACTTCAAACCTGAAACTTATTGTGTTGTCAACATAAATTCAACTCTTCGGTTTTGGCTTCGGCCGTGTTCCGTGGCATTGTCGGCAATGGGCTTGTTGCTTCCTTCGCCGCTGTACTTAATACGTTGCGGCTCGATGCCTTTTCCTTGCAAATAAAGCGCTACCGCCCTCGCACGGTTGTCGGACAGGTTCATGTTATACGTATCCGTGCCCACATTGTCCGTATGCCCCGTAATGGTGACTTGATAATCGGGATGCGCCGTCAGGTAAGCCGACAGCCGATCCAGCTCCTCCGCCGATTCGGGAAGGAGGTTACTCTTATCGAATTCGAAATAGATATATTGCAGAATGTATGTCACTCCGAGTTCGGGCGCCCACTCTCGCTTGTAAGGCACCACCGACACATCGTCCACGAAATAGTAGCCCAACTGCTTTTCGGTGCTGCGGTATACCTTGGCCAACGGCCGATTGAGACGGATATGCTGTACCAAACTGTCGTGGTAAGCCTGAAAGCCGCCGATGGCAATATACTGTTCGCCGCCTTTGGCCGTGTAAAATCCCGAAATGGGCGTCCAACCGGCGGTGTCGGTCAAAAAACGATCAGTCGGATTTTGTATCTGAGGCGGACTATCGAGCAGAAAACCCGCAATTTGCATCCGATTATCGTTCATGACGCGGATGGCCGATTCCGAAAAGTACATTCCGAAAAAGCGCGTTCCCACATTACTCGAATCGGACAGACTGACAAAAAACTCCACTTTATACACCGAGTCTTTCGCCAACGGACGGATCAATTTCACGGCCAACGCTTCGTAACAAAAGGAAATGCCCGCGTATGCATCGCCCGTGTGCGCTTCCTGATAGCCGAACATGCTGCGCGGAACGCTGAAATTCAGAATTTCTTCGTTGGGAAAGCGTCGCATGTATTCGAGCGTTTGGAAAACATTGGCGCATCGATGAAAATAATCGGCCGAGAAGTTGGGAAACAGGTTCCACGCCACCACCCCGCCGATATAATCGCAATCTTTCGGGCATGCGCGCGTTTGTTCGAAACTCGGATTGGGAACCAAATTTTCTCCCGTGCTGATCAAATATTGCCCGTGTCCGAAAACCGAAATTCCGGAAAAGAACATACAGATCAATAACCTGTTCAACCACGATATGTGCGTACGATCTTTCAAATCTTTGTGTTGCCTTCCGGTTTAAACATGCCACATGTACCTTTTGTTCTGCAAAAATGATGCTAAAACATCATTTTACACCAAATCGGCGTTACGATGCATCATCCGAATCGGCCGAAATGATTCGTCGACGGATGTACTCATACACTTTTTCGATACTGATTCCGTGTTTTCGGGCGATGGCTGCACAATCGTCGTATTCGGGCTTCGTTCTCAACTTTTTCCCCTGATAATACGCCTTCTTGATGCGCACCTGCCCCCATGGCGTGTCGATAACATCGGCACGGCGATCCAGCACGGTTTTCCGCACTTGGTGATAACGCACGCCCAAAGTGGTGGTTTCGGTGAACAGAACATGCTCGATGTCCGAAACTTTATCGGGCGGACAAAGCGCGGAAACGAGCACTGCCGGCCGCGACTTTTTCATCATGACGGTTTGCAGAAACACATCGTCGGCGCCGGCCGCAAAGAGTTGCTCCATCACGTAACCGTATTGTTCGGGATTCATATCGTCGATGTTGCATTTCAAGATGACCGCATCGACCGTTTTTTCCGACGGTTCCGATTCCGTTGTATCGCCAAGGCACACTCGCAGCACATTGGGGATTTCGGTATCTCTCCGGCCGATGCCGTAAGCCGTTCGGGTGACGGTAAACGCAAGCGTTTCGGTAAATTCGTCGGCCAAAGCCGCAAGAATGGCCACGCCCGTCGGGGTAGCCATTTCGAAAGGCACGGCGCCGAGCTTCATCGGCTTGCCTTTCATGATCTCGAGCGTGGCGGGAGCGGGAACGGGAAAAACGCCATGCGCGCAATTCACGAAACCTCCGCCCATTTCCACCGGCGAAGCGATGATTCGGTCGGGTTTCAAATAGTCGATGCAAACGGCCGCCCCGACAATGTCCACGATCGAATCGACGGCGCCCACTTCATGAAAATGAACATCTTCCAATGCCTTGCCGTGAATTTTGGCTTCCGCCTGCGCCACGAGCGAAAAAATTTTCATGCTCATCTCTTTCACCTTGTCGGAAAGTTCGCTTTCGCGGATGATCTTTTCGATGTCGCGAAGATTGCGATGTTCGTGATGTTCGTGATCGTGATGCCGGTGCCGATGCGTATGTGCGCTGCCGTCGTCATGCGTGTGCTCGTGCTCCCGGTCGTGATGAAGGTGCAAATATCCGCCTTCGTCATCATGTTCGTGGTCATGCGCGTGATTGTGCTCATGTTCATGGTGATGATCATGTCCGTGTTTATGTCCGTGGAGATGATCATGATGATCGTGATCATGGTCATGTTCGAGAATTACTTCCGCTTGCGTTCCCGTGATTCCTTTGCGTTGCTGTTCCGAAAACCGGATTTCGTACCCGCCGACCTTCAACTTCTGCAATTCGCCGACAAGATATTCGCGATCGACGCCGAGATCGACCAAAGCTCCCAAATTCATATCGCCGCTGATGCCCGCAAAACAATCGTAATATAGTATTTTCATTCAACTTAATCTTTTAGAGAAAAATTCAAAATCACAAACATACATATTTTTATGTTACATCCTGCGTGCTTGCGGGCAGCGGGTATTCTATTTTGTCAAATAAAACTAAAAATTTAGATAAAGATTTAATTTATTAGTTTATATTTGTCGTGTAAAAAATTTGTGCAAAAACGATTAAAAAATATCCCATGAAGCACTTTGTCGTTTGTTTTTTATGCTGCACTTCGCTTTTCGGCCAAAACACGGATCGTGACAAGGCTTGGCAACTTTACATGCAAGGAAATTCCGAGGAAGCATTGACGGTTGTGCAACATTGTAAGGATACGGCCGACTATCGTACGGCTTTTCTGAAAGGGAAAATTCTTGAAAGCATGTATCGTTACGACGATGCGATGGTCGCTCAACAAACGGCATTGCGCCTGAATGCGGAAAGCGTCGAAGCGAGATCGGCATTGGCTGCGCTTTACGCGCAAACAGGACGGTCCGGCGAGTCGGCACAGTTGTACGGGCAGTTGGCGGAGGCTTATCCTTCGGTAAACCGTTGGAAAATAAACCAAGCCGCATCGTTGCAAGCCGCCGGAAAATACAACGAAGCGCTGAACCTGCTGAAAATCGTTACCGCCGCGGATACCACTAATCGAATGGTATACAAAAGCATGGGCGATTGTTTGTTCCGCATGGACAGCCTCGAACAAGCAACCGTGTATTATCGCAAATCGCTGAATATCCATCCCGCAAATAAATCGTTGTACGGCCTTCTGACGCACATATACGTGCTTCTGAACGATCCGGAAAAAGCCGTCGCAGTCGGCAATGAAGCCGTCGCCATAGATTCGACCAATGTCGAAGCATGGAAAAATTTAGGCGTGGCGTGGTATCGCATAGGCGATCCGTACCGGGGCATCGCGGCTTTTCGGCGAACGCTTGCTTTGGGCGACACGTCGTTGACTACCGGGCGCCATTACGGGATACTTTGCTGCCATACCGCCGCATACACCGAAGCGGAAAAATATTTGAGCAAAGCATTGGCTGCCGAGCCGGACAATACGAATACCATGCACTACCTCGCCGTTGCATGCGGCTACACGGGAAAAGCAAAGCGGGGCTTGGATTTGATAGACAGCATCAATAAAATCGTCGCTCTGTACGACACCGTTCGTTTCAAGGCCGAAGTGCAGCGCGGGTATCTCAATCGCGTATTATATCGCTACAACGACGCCGTAAAATCGTACATGGTCGCCGTCAAAGCCTATCCGAAACAAGCAATTTATGCTTATGAAGTGGCTGTATCGTACGATATGGGCTTGAAGAAAAAGCAGGCGCTCGACTGGTATGTCCGCTTTTTGAACCAAATAGACCCGGGTTGGGAAACAAAAAATTGGATGGAAGAAGAAAAACAAAAGCCGACGTATCAAAACACGGCCATGGCGCGCGTCCGATCCTTGAAAACCGATTTGTTCTTCGAGGAAGAGAAGAAAAAGAAATAGAAGGTTTTCTTTCACGACACCGAATAACCGATTACAAAAATTGAAAAAACACAAAATTCGATGTTACATTTTTCGTTCTCGTTTGTCTTTTGTATGAATGGAAATTCAAACCTTTAAAATACAAGTACTGCCCGTGCGGGAAAAGTTGTATCGCTTGGCGCTGAAAATGCTTCGCTGCGAAGCCGACGCCGAGGATACGGTGCAGGAGGTGATGCTCAAACTTTGGCTCATGCGCCACAAATTGGCAGCATACCGAAGCGTGGAAGCGTTGGCCGTGCAAATGGGTAAAAATATTTGTATCAATAAAATAAGAGCGCGAAAACCGCAATCGGAACATGCATTCGACAATTTGCAGGCGTCGGAGCAAACGCCCGAGCATCGGCTCGAAACGGCCGATTCGGCGGAAACGGTTGCCCGCATCATCGACCGGTTACCCGAAATGCAGCGATTGATCATCCGATTGCGCGATGTGGAAGGGTTTCTGCCCGAAGAAATTGCCGAAATAACGGGATGCGAAGAAAGTGCGGTGAGAGTCAACCTGTCGCGCGCACGAAAAAAAGTAAAAGAAGTATTTTTCAACATCAATAATTTCAATTTGTCATGAACGATATACGCGAAATCAAAGCGCTTTTGGAGAAGTATTACGAAGGCGAATCGACGAATGCCGACGAATGCCGACTGCGCGAATATTTTGCTTCGGATGCCGTGGCGGAGGAACTGCGGGCATACCGTTCGCTGTTCGCTTATCCGGAATACGCAAAGGAAAGGCTTGCCGGTGCGCCCGAATGTCCGATCGTACCGATGAACCGGGATCACCGTATCAAAAAACTCCGGTATGTTGCGGCAGGGGCCGCCGCCTGTCTGCTTGCAACCGTATTTATTACCCGCGAACAACATCCGGCCTCGGAAGCATCGTGCACGGGTACCTACGTGATGGTGAACGGCGTTTGCTACGACGATCTCTCGCTTGTGAAATATTACGCCGCCGAAGCCATCGACCAAGTGACCAAACCCGTTGGATACGGCGCCGCAACCGATGCGTTGGACTTCCTGGACGAAAAGGAAATGAAGAATGAAAAGTGAAGAATGAAGAATTGTTTCAAGTTTAAGGTTTCAAGTTCTCTGTGGTTCTCCGATTTTTCTCTGTGGCTCTCAGTGTCCTATTAATCAAAAATCGAAAATCAAAAATTTAAAATATAAATAATCCATATCATGAAAAAGTACCATCTTGTTATTTCCGTAGCTGTATGCCTGTTTGCCGCGAATGTTCGGGCGCAAAGCAATCCGATAGACGACTTTCTGAAAAAGTATCCTTCGCGGGAAGGAGTAACCAACGTTTCGGTATCGAAGCAAATGCTCGAGGCGATTTTTGCTCCGCCGCCGACAAAAAATACAAGCCGGACACGTGAAGAGGCTTTTTGGTACGTGACCGGCGAAGATATGAATGTACCGGAAGCATACAGCAGCGTATCAATCTCGAAAACGGATAAAGCTGCGACCATGTTTGCCGATTTCAAAAAGACGCTTCTCTCCGCTAAGTATGAGCAATATATGGAAGTGAACAGAGAGGACAGCAATATGCTGACTTATTATCTGAAAAAGGTAAATGACCAAAGTAATGAAGTTGTTGTTTTACGGCAACGGAAAGATCAATTTTCGGCAATTTACCTCAAAGGCGATATCGACATCAATCGCGTAGATCGATATTTGATTCGCATCAAATCGGCGTTGGCGCGTATGGAGGCATCAAGCGGCATGCAACCGGGTTTTCATACCGATTTCGAATTTAATTTCAATCCGCAATTTTTGGGTGATTTGCAATGTGACATATCCGACCTTCAAAACCGGTTGAATTTTTCATTCGACAGCGAAAAATTTCAACAAAACATGGAGAATGTCCGGCGCAATATGGAAGAAACCATGAAAAAAGCAATGGATAAGGCGGAAGAGGCCGCCAAGAAAGCCGAAGAAGAAAAAGAAGCAAAGGAAGAGCCCGAAAAATAGCAATATCCGGCAATTGTCGGCAAAAGCACGTGTAACCTCACGTGCTTTTTTTCTTGGATGCAAAACATGAAATTGTTTCCGTCTTTTCGGAACGCTTATTTTGCACGATCGATAATGCGTAATAATCCGTTTCCGCAGGGAAACTCCGTCGATGCGATTGCCGGCATTCGCGGAGCTTCGACACCGTTGCCGAATCGGACGTTTCCCGCAAAAATTCGCGCTTCGTCCCAAAGACCGGCGTCGATGAAACTTTGCAACAACCGTGTTCCGCCCTCAATCAGCACCGACGTAACATTGCGGCGATACAACTCGTCGAGAACGTGTTGCGGAAGATTTTCATCGAACGGTACGGTTGCATACCCTGCTTGCGGTGTATCGGCATGTTGCTTTTCCGTGAAAACCAGCGTAGGTTGACTTCCGTCGAAAAGATGCAACGAGCCGGGAAGCCTTAAATTTCGGTCGATAACGATTCGCAACGGTTGCCTGCCAAACCAATTGCGAACGTTCAGCATCGGGTTGTCTACCAAAGCGGTGACGGTTCCCACCATGATCGCCTGTTCCTCCGAACGCCACTTGTGCACCAGCGTATGCTCGTAAGCGCCGGTGATTCGGGTGGGGCGACCGGTAACGGTTCGATCGCGGACGATGTCGATAAAACCGTCGGCCGTTTGCGCCCATTTCAGCAACACATACGGCCTGCGTTTGCGATGAAAAGTCATGAAACGGACGTTCAACTTGTCGCATTCTTCTTCGAGCAGATGTTCGGTGACACGGCATCCGGCGGCGCGCAACTTTGCGATGCCTTTCCCCGCAACCAACGGATTGGGATCGGAACTTCCGACCACAACGCGCGGAATTTGTTTTGCGATGATCAAGTCGGCGCAGGGCGGAGTTTTGCCGTAGTGTGCGCAAGGCTCCAGATTGACGTAAAGTGTCGATCGCGACAAGAGCTCGGGATTTTTCACCGACGCAACGGCGTTCACTTCGGCATGGGGCGTTCCGTATTGCCGGTGAAACCCTTCGCCGACGATACGGCCGTCGCATACGATCACACAGCCCACCATCGGGTTGGGCGCGGCGTATCCGGCGGCAATCGTCGCCAACTCGATGCAGCGACGCATATAAAATGAATGCGCGATATCCGAAGTTTGATTCAAGACGATTGTTTTTTGATTCCGGAAACGGGAAAAATTATTGAATCCCCTCCGAAAAGTCGTTTTCACCCCTGAATTCCCTAAAGGGTACTTCCGCAAAGCGCGGTATACCGAGACTTCCCTTTAGGGGTCGGGGGTAAAACAACGCTATATATACTTTTCGGAGCGAACTCATTTTTGAATTATTTTTTACGAACCGGTTTGCAAACTTACATAAAAACATCAATCGCCTGCCGAAAATTTATATATCGGGAAAAATGTGAAATCGAAATTAACGATCGGGGCCGCCAAGTTCCTTCTCCATATCCCAAATCCCGCAAGCCCTTTCCAACTCCACCAACGCGGCGGCGCAACCGTACAGGGTTTCGTAATATTTCTCCCGCACATCGTTAAAAGTGCGTTGCGCGTTAAGCACTTCCAAAAGGCTTGTTTCGCCCCGTTCGTAACCGTATTTTTTGTTGACGAAGATCGATTCGGCATTGGCCAGATACCCGGAATCGAATTGCTCCGCCCGGCGCCGGGCAGCCGTGTACAGGTTATACGCTTTGGCCACTTCCGTGATGATTTGCAATTCCGCGGCGCGGCAGTTCGCTTCGCTTTGCTCCGCAGCCAATTGCCCCGCGCGGATTTCGCCTTTATTGAAGTTCGAGAATTTCAGCGGGATGCTGATGCCTGCGGTTACGGCGGTAAACGCAGGAGCGGGAGCGATTTCGTTGCGAACTTCGGCATTGCGCGAAACCCCGAAATTCAAACCCAAATCGATCGCCCGATTGGCTTTGGCCAAACGCAGATTTCTTTGCGAAACCTCCTTCATCTTGAGCGCCGCAAGCAAATCGGCACGGTTGTCCAGCGCTGTCTCGGTGAGCGCCGACGGTAAAAAATCGCGCTTGAGGTAAGTCAGCGTCCCGGCAATCGAATCGAAGAGCGACGTTTGTCCATCTCCTTGCAGCAGCTGTAACTGCAACGATGCGTTTCTCGATTCGGCTTCGCTCTGAATAAGGTCGTTCAGCATCATATCGGCCTCCAAACGCGATTGCCGCGCGTCGGTCTCGTTAATGGCGCCCAGCAGATGACGGATACTGTCTGCGCGCGCCAATTCCGCCATTTGACGGTACGACATTTTCCGGATTTCGAAGGCTTGCTTTTGGTAAAGCGCATAAAGATAGGCAAGTGTGGCGTCGGCGCGCAGGTTGCGGAAAAAATCAAGAAGCAGGGCTTCGGTCATTTCGGCTTCGCTTTGCGCCAAACGGATGCGCGCTTTGCGTTTTCCTCCCAATTCGAGCGTGTAGTCCACGCCCGCGTCGATATTGTAACCCATTTGCAATTTGCGTTCCTGATTGTCGGCAGCGCCGAGGGAAAGTTCGGGGTCGGGAAAGACTTTTGCGGCTTGCACCTGCGCCCACGCAATGTCCGCATTGTATTGTTCCGCAATATAATTGATGTTGTTGTTCTTTACATTCTCCATGAATTGCGCATAATTCAACGTTTCGGAAGTTTTGTCCGATTGCGCGTTGATGTTTCTCAACCGGAAAAATGCAAAACCGAAGATGAGAAGTATGGTGATGACGTATTTTGGTTTCGGATGGTACATTATTTGAATATGATTGATGTTAAATATGATATGAAAATACGGTGAAAGAGGCTGTTCAAAAAGCCTGTTCCCGGCTCATCATTGCGAGCGACAGCGAAGCAACCGTAGCGAAGCGGAGCTCGACGAAGTCAATCTTTTTGATTACCATGAGATTGCTTCGTCGTTCCTTCTCGCAATGACGTTCATTTTCGATTAGTGGTATTGCTTCCGGACTTATATTTCACACGTGCAAGCTTTGCAAATATTGCCTCATTTTATTTCCGGATGCGTATATTCCTTCAATTTCGACTTTTCCAGCAGGTAATATAATGCCGGAAGCACGTACAGCGTGATGATCGTTCCGAAAAGCAATCCGTACACGATCACAGTAGCCAACGGTCGTTGCACGTCGGAACCGATTCCGGTGGAAAGCGATGCGGGCAGCAACCCCAAAATAGCTACGGCGGCGGTCATCATCACGGGGCGCAGACGATGCGACGCGCCCGACACGACGGCTTCTTTCAGTTCGACGCCGCGTTTTCGCAAGACGTTGATGTGCGAGATCATGATGACGCCGTTTTGGATGGATACGCCGAAAAGCGCGATGAATCCCACCGCCGACGATACGTTGAACGTCATACCGCGAATGTTCAGCGCCAACATTCCGCCGAAAATCGCCAACGGCAGCAAGGATATGAGCAGCCCCGCCTGTCGGAAATCGCGGAATGCGCCGTAGAGCAACAGGAACATGACGGCCAGCACCAAAGGCACCACTACCGCCAAACGCGAATAGGCACGGTTTTGGTTTTCGAATTGCCCGTCCCAATGTATCCGATAATCGGTATGGTTGTATGATACGTTCTCGTTGATTTTCGTTTGCGCTTCTTTCAGAAACGAGGTCAGGTCGCGGCCGCGCAGGTTGACGCGCACGGTAAGGTGGCGTTTGTTCATTTCGCGCGTGATGGTGCTTGCTCCGGTGCTTGTGCGGATGTCGGCCACCTGCGCCAACGGTATTTTGGCGCCCGAACCCGAAGTGAGCAACAGACTGCCGATTTTCTCGGGCGAGTCGCGGTACTTCTCGTGGTAGCGACATATCACGTCGTACACCTTGCTGCCGATGAACACCTGCGAAACGGCTTTCCCGCCGACGGCTACCTCGATCAGTTCTGCCACGTCTGCCACATTCAATCCGTACCGGGCGATTTTGTCGCGGTTGGCGGCGATTTGCAGTTGCGGCAGTGGCGGTTCCTGGTCGACCACCACGTCGGCCGCTCCTTGTATGCGGCTTACCACGGCCGCCGTTTCTTCGGCGATGCGCCGCGTCTCGGCAAGGTCTTCGCCGTATATCTTTACCGCAAGGTCGCTGTGCGAACCCGCTATCTGGTCCATCACCATATCGATGATCGGTTGCGAGAAGCCGACCGAATAGCCCGGCATGGTTGCGATTTCGGCGGCCATGTCGTTGACGAGGTCTGTTTTGCGGCGGCCTCTTTTCCATTCGCCGTAAGGCTTCAAGCCGATGCCGTATTCGACGTGCGAGGTGGAGAACGATTCGGCGCCCTCGTCGTCGCGGCCCGTTTGCGCCATCACGTAAGTCACTTCTTCGAAACGGGCGAGCCGTAAGCGCAGCGTGTCGCTCATTTCGCGCGCTTTGTCGAGCGACAGTCCCGGAGGCATCTGCACTTGTATCCAGATTCCTCCTTCATCCAAGGGCGGCAAAAAATCTTTCCCGACAGTGATGCACAATGCGACAACGGCCGAGAGGATAAGCGCTGCCGGTGCAAACACCCGCTTGGGACGCTGCATGATCTTTGCCGTTTGGCGTTTATATATTTCGGTGAGACGCGCCAGCCAACGATTGCGATACACCTTTTGCGGTTTGCGCCAGCCCGCGTAGGCCATCCCGGGAATGAGCAGCAGCGCGACGGCCAATGCGCCCAACAGGGCGTATCCGACGGTAAAAGCCATGGGCGTGAAGAGTTTTTTCTCGATCCGTTCGAACGCAAACAACGGCATGTATGCGATGATGATGATGACGGTGGAGAAAAAGACGGGGCGCGCCACTTCCGTTATACGCCGCACGATCGATTTTTCTTCCAACGGCGCCGACGGGTCGTCCTCGCGTTTTTTGAGAATGGTTTCCGACATCACGATGGCCCCGTCCACCAATATCCCGAAGTCGATGGCGCCCAACGAGAGCAGGTTGGCGGGAATGTCGGTGACGTACATCAGGATGAAAGCTGCGAGCAGCGACAGCGGAATGGTGACGGCCACCAATAATGCGCTTTTCCAACTTCCGAGGAAAATGATCAGGATGCCTATCACCAATACCATTCCGAAAAATAAGGTGTGCGATACGGTATGCAACGTCGTTTTTACCAAATCGGTGCGATCCATGAACGGATGAATGGCGACCCCTTCGGGAAGTATTTCGCTGTTCAGTTCGTCGACGGCTTGGTGCACTTCGTTCAAGACTTCCGAAGGATTTTGAAAACGAAGCATTTGCACGATTCCTTCCACACAGTCGGAATAATCGTGCTTGGCGTCCGAAAATCCCAAAATGCCTTTCCGTTCGAGGTTTCCGTATTTTAAGGCGCCGATGTCGTCCAAATATACGGGCATTCCGTCGACGGTTTTCACCACGATCCTGCCCATATCCTCAAGATCGCGGATCAGCCCGATGCCGCGAATCACATAACTCAGGTCGCCGCGGTTGAGCATGCTCCCGCCGGCATTGGCATTGTTACGTTCGATGGTTTCGATCACTTCCGAAAGCGAGAGGTCGTATCGGCTCAGTTTCGTCGGATCGATCTCCACCTGATACTGCGTGGTGATGCCGCCGAAATTGCTCACGTCGGCTATTCCGCTGATTTGCCGCAGACGCGGAATGATCACCCATTTGTTCAGATCGGTCAGTTCGCGTACCGATCGGTTTTCGCTTTCGATGATGTAGCGGTATATTTCGCCGGTGGGCGAAGTCAAGGGATTCAACTCGGGTTGCGCGCCGTACGGCAGATCGACGTGGGCGATGCGTTCCGTCACGCGTTGACGCGCCCAATAGTCGTCTTCCTTATCGTTGAATACCAACATGATGATGGACAGCCCGAATGTGTTTTTGCTGCGCATCACGTGCAGGTTGGGTATTCCGTTCAATTCCCGCTCCAGCGGAATAGTGATCTGTTGCTCGATTTCTTCGGCGGCAAGTCCCGGAACTTGCGTCACCACTTGCACGGTGACATCGGCAATGTCGGGATAGGCATCGATGGAAAGTTGCGTCCACGCATAAAAGCCGAATGCGGAAACAACGGCAAATGCGGAGACGATCAGCCAACGACGCCGGATGAGGGCGGTGATGAATCTTTCCATAATCAAATGCCGGGTAAGTAAATGCCTCCGGAAGAAACGATCACGTCGCCCGATTGCAAGCCGTCGGTGATCATCGCGCGGTTTTGTCCGGCAGTCACGGCTTTAACGTAACGTTTGAGATATTTGTTCTTGCCGGCTTGCGCGAAAACGTAACTTCCCGACTCCGTTTGCAACAATGCCGACGAAGGTATCACGACGGATTCTTTCGGCGCGGCGATGAAACGTACGTCGGCAAACATCCCCGGTTTGAGCTTGCGATCGGTGTTGTCGCAAACAATCATCACCCGGACGGAGCGCGTTTCCTCGTCCAACAGTTCGCTGATGTGGTAAACCCGCCCGGCGATCGTGTGCGCGGCGTCGGCATCCGTCTGTATCTCTGCCCTGTCGTCGGGGCGAACGGCTTCGATGTACCTTTCTTTGACCTGCGCCACCACCCAGACTTTGCTCAGGTCGGCGACGACGGCCAACGGCGGGCTGTCGTTTTTGACGTATTGCCCCGTCACGATGTTCATGTGCACCACTTCGCCCGCAACGGGCGAAGTCACGTTCAGCGCCTGCCCCATCGTCAACCGGTCGGGGTCGATGTTGAACATGCGCAGACCCGCAACGGCATTTTCGCATTCCTTCCGGGCAAATTCGTAATTCGTTTCCGCTTCTTCCAATTCCTTTTGCACGCCCACCCCGTGTTGCACCATATCTTTCTGCCGACGATAGTTGTTTTCGGCCATCTTTTGGTTTTGAAGCGTTTGGAAATAGTTTTTGGAGGCTTCGAAAAATTCGACGGAGCTTAGTTCGAAGATCGGCGCTCCCGCATTGACGTGTTGCCCGAGCCGAACGAAAGATTTCAGCACGCGCCCGTCCACCGGAGGCGCTATTTCGGCCAATTGTCCCGGTATGGCTTTCACGACGCCCGTAGTGGTGAACTCGGCGCCGTAAGGCTCGGATTGCACGGTCAGCAGCGCGATCTTTTTCGAGATACCGGAGTTTTCGGCAATACACAATGTATCGCCGACAAATCGATAATCGGAAACTTCGTTCCGGGGTTCTCCCCGACGGCACGAAACGCACAACATGCATCCGCAAAGGAGGAAATATATTTTGTTCATTGTTTTAAGTTTTGGTATTTGATTTTCGGCAAACATGAAAATCTTGCCGAGGCGGTATGATACAGCAACCTGCCGAATGTTATATACTTCTCACGGTATATATTTACATCCGGTGAGCTTGCCGGCCTGTTCAAACGGGCCGGCAAACTCGGTTATGCTTTGCGTCTTCGCGGGATTGTTTTCTCGCAAAGGCGCAAAGCGAGAAAAATACGAATGCACAAAGCTCACCGAAAGTAAAACTTGACCGTGCGAGGTATAGAGTAGAGGGCTTTACGCTCTTTCGGGCGGAGCGCGGAGGTAAATGTGATCGATCGGGCGATCGATAAAATCTGTTGTAATGATGTTGCCGAGATCGGCCTTGCGATCGGAAAGCAGCACAACACCCATGCAGAACAACACGGCGGCAAGGGTTTGGAAAAGCGAAAGCGCGGAAATCAAGGTCACTTCCGATTCGCTCGTTTGCGTCGTTAAATGGTTCTTGTTGTGCACATGCGAATGCACGATGGTGACCCCGTTGATGGTGTGGCAATGGTAAAAGAACGTGACATTCACGTAATATGCCGTGAATATGGTCAATAAAACAACCGCAACCGTCCGTTTACATTGATTGGTGATCACCATGTTCGAATTATTCGGGCGGTAAAGGTAGTATATAATTTTTGTTTCCGATGAAAATAATTTTGAGCGGGTGCATGACAAATTGCAATTCCATCGAATTTTTTACCCCCGACCTAAAGGCAAACCGGCGCACCGGAGACTTTTCGGAGCGGACTCATTTATATCATTTTGC
>JAVBRP010000158.1:0-3876 GCA_031547815.1 Bacteroidales bacterium
ATATGCCCTCCGTGAAGCGACGCGATGCGCGCCAGCCATGTGTTGATGCAGGCAAAAAACAGATTCATGACGGCTACCGGAAATCCCAAACGCAGCACCCGCATCGTAAGGTTGCCCCGCAAACGGACAAGAAACGAAAACCGATCGAGTATTCCGTCGTTCCGTCGCAACCGATATACAAATAACAGCAGAACAAGCCCTTCTGAAATCCATGTTGCCGCAGCCGCGCCTTTCACGCCCATGCCTTCGAACAAACCGTCGACGCCGAAGATAAGCAGCGGATCGAGCGCCATGTTGCACGCCAAGCCCGCCGTTACGAGATAAAAAGGAATACTGCTTCGCCCCGCGCCGTTGTAAATACCCGAAAAGTTCAACACAAGAAAAACAAAAGGCGTCGCAGTGGCGACTATTCGGAGGTATGTCGCCGCACTTGCCGAAATATGCGGCGCCATTTTGAAAAACGACAAGATGAAATCGGCGCCGAAATAAAGCGCCGCCATCACCGCCAGCGACATGATGAAGCTGATGGTGGTCGTGTGAGAAGCATAAGCCTTGGCTTCGTGCCGCTTTCGCGCTCCGAGCGCTTGTCCGATAGTTACTTCGGCGGCTATTTTCGACAATACGGCGAACGACGATACGAGCCACATCAACATGCCCACGGAACCGACGGCGGCTACCGACTCGCTTCCCAAGCGGCCCACCCAAGCCATGTCGGTGATGCTGTAAGCCATCTGCACGAAGCTCGTGGCCATGATCGGCAAAGCCAATCGAACCAAGGGACGAAAAATTGCACCGCGGGTAAAATCCTTTGCTCCTGTCGGCATTGATCCTTTATTGATGGCTCACCCCTAAATCCCCTAAAGGGAACTTTCGCAAAGCGCTGTATACCGAAACTCCCTTTAGGGTCGGGGTGAAAATATAAAGAACGAGATTATTACTCCGCATTCCTTACTTATTTATAAAATGCCTGTCGGCAAATTCGATATATTGTTCCCAATCGTATCGTGTAATATCGTGTTTTCCCGTACGGATATGATAAGCGACGAAGCCCGACATCAACGGTTGGTTCACTTCGGGCAGTTCTTTCGTCGGCAAACCGGACAATCCGAAAAGCGTATATACAGGCCCCGCGTACACTCCCGCCAGAAATTCGCCTTTGGGGTCGGCCCAGCGGTCTTCTTCCGCACTCGCGATGTACACCGGACGCGGCGCAACCAAAGCAATCAATTCGTGCTGATCTATCGGCAATGCATCCTCATTGTTATTGTATTTCGAAAAATTTTTGCAGAACCAATGCGGAAACCGTTTGTTGATGGCGCCCACCGTTTCGCCGACCTTTCGCATCGATAACGCCGCGCCGCCGCATCCCGAATTATTGGATACCACCAGCGCAAAACGCTCATCGAACGCTCCGGCCCACAAAGCGGCTTTGCCCAAGCGCGAATGCCCGATAACGGCTACCTGTTTCGCATTCACGGTCTTATCCTGCTCGAAATAATCCATCGCGCGGCTCAAGCCCCAAGCCCAAGCGCCTATTGTTCCCCATTGATCGGGTTTGGGTTCGCTTTGCCCCTTCGTATAAAACAAAGGATGCACGCCGTTTTGGAACCCGTCGTCATAATCGGGATCAAGATCGCCATCGTAGACGGTTGCCACGCCGTATCCCCGTTCCAGCAACAAATCGATCGGCCACCGCGACGATGCGGCTCCGCGAAGAGATGCATCGGCCTTGTTGTCCTTAATGCCGAAATTGTTGGGCACCCAATGGGCGGTAACCGCAATGCCAGGATCGTCGATAACGGTGTAGTTGCCGTTGAAATTCAACCCGATGAAAAGCGGAACGGGCGTTTTGCGGCCGTTGGGCAGATACATCAAAATAGTCATGTACGACTTGTCGCCTTTCGTAAAATATACGGCAACCTCTTTGCGCGTCGCCTTTCCGTTCAACGCATTTTTATCTTCCGACAAAACCTTGAAATGCATTCCTTTCGGTTTGCCCGGAGCTTTACCGAACATTTGGCTCTCGAAAAGAGCAACGATTTCCGGACGCCTTTTTTCCGTCCATTCTTTTTGGGAAGCGATGCGCGTACCGTTGTTCATCACCAAAGGGTCGGGGAGCGTGTAGGACGGTATTTTCGATTCGTCGTAATTGACTTCTTGGCTCGACACTGCGGTGCAACACCATAAAGCAACTGCCGGAAGAAATAATCTCCGGAAGGATGTTCTTAAAAATTTGTTTTTCATGATTTCGGAAATAACATTAAAATATGCTTGTTAACGTTGTCAAAAGTAAGCATTTGCTTTTTAATTTGTATACGAAATAAAAAAGATCGATAAAAATATGTTGTATAACATAAAAATTTGTATCTTTGCATTGTTGTTCCAAAGTTAAATTTAGGTTATGAATAATCATATTGTCCTCGGCCTCATTGGTTTTGCCCTAATTATTTTCAGTAGGCGATAGAGGATGGTATGTCTGTATTAAAAAGTTAAAAGCCTGAAGCCGTTCTCCGCACCGAGAACGGCTTTTTTGATTCTTATCATCGGTAAATCGATTAAAAACAATAATTTTGTCCAATCAATAAAGAAGAAAGTAATGAGCGATAAACTGTACATTTTCGACACCACGCTCCGCGATGGCGAACAAGTTCCCGGATGTCAACTGAACACTCTGGAAAAGATAGAAATAGCCAAAGCGCTTGACGAGTTGGGTGTAGACATTATCGAAACCGGTTTTCCGATTTCAAGTCCCGGCGATTTCGATTCGATCGTCGAAATTTCGAAAGTGATTACCCGTCCGACACTTTGCGCGCTTACCCGCGCCGTCGAAAAAGACATCGACGTTGCCGCCGACGCGCTTCACTTTGCCAAGCATAAACGCATCCATACCGGTATCGGCACTTCGTGGTACCACATCACGCATAAATTCAATTCCACGCAGGATGATATTTTGCAGCGAGCGATTGCTTGCGTGAAATACGCGAAAAAATATGTCGAGGACGTGGAATTTTACGCCGAAGACGCCGGCCGCACCGAAAACGAATATCTCGCAAAGGTAATCGAAGCGGTCATTGCGGCGGGAGCCACCGTGGTGAACATTCCCGACACGACGGGGTATTGCACGCCCGACGAATACGGCGGGAAGATACGCTTTCTGATGGAGAACGTGAAAAACATCCATAAAGCGGTTATATCCACACATTGCCACAACGATTTGGGCATGGCTACGGCCAATACCGTTTCGGGTATTCTCAACGGCGCGCGGCAGGTGGAAGTGACCATCAACGGTATCGGCGAACGTGCGGGAAATACCGCACTCGAAGAAGTGGCAATGGCCGTCAAAAGCCGCAAGGACATGCCGGTGCATACCGACATCAATACGCAAAGGATATACCGCACGTCGCGGCTCGTGTCTACGCTGATGCGGATGCCGGTGCAACCCAACAAAGCGGTGGTGGGTCGCAATGCTTTTGCGCACTCGTCGGGCATTCATCAGGACGGTGTGTTGAAGAATCGCGAAAGTTACGAAATCATGGATCCCGCCGACGTGGGCATCAACGAATCGTCCATTGTGCTGACCGCCCGCAGCGGACGTCATGCGCTGAGCCATCATCTGGAACGCCTCGGCTACAAACTAAACGCCGAAGAGTTGGACGATGCTTATCAAAAGTTCTTGAAATTGGCCGATCGCAAGAAGGATATTTCCGACGAGGACCTTCGCGTGATTGTGGGCGTGGGGCAAACCGAAATGCAGCGTCGCGTGAAACTCAAATATTTGCAGGTGGTTTGCGGCAAATCGAGCATTCCGATGGCTACCGTTCAGTTGAACATCGACGGCGAAGTGTGCACGGCCACGGCATCGGGCAGCGGCCCGAT
>JAVBRP010000003.1:0-4468 GCA_031547815.1 Bacteroidales bacterium
GTCGAAAAAAACGTTATATCGAGTACTTTATAAATATCATCAGTTTCATTAAAAAAACAAAAAATCATGACAACAGTAAATCCTTATTTGTCATTCAACGGCAATTGCGAAGCGGCGTTCAATTTTTACAAATCGGTTTTCGGAGGCGAATTCATGTACGTGGGGCGCTACAAAGACATGCCTTCTTCCGAACATCCCATCCCGGCGTCGGAAAAGGAAAAGATCATGCACATCAGTTTGCCGATCAGCAAAGAAACCATGTTGTTCGGCGCCGACATGTCCGAAAGCATGGGCGGGAAGATAACCGCGGGAGACAACATTTCGCTGTCGGTGAATACGGAGAGCGAAGCGGACGCCAAACGTATTTTCAATGCGCTCGCTGCCGGCGGAAAAATTACCATGCCGCAGGAAAAAACATTTTGGGGTTCGCTGTTCGGCATGTTGATCGATAAGTTCGGTATCAACTGGATGGTAAGTTTCGAATACAAAAAATAAATCTATACCTCGCACAGTCAAGTATTGTGCATTGGTACTTTTTCACGCTTTGCGCCTTTGCGAGAGAATAATCACGCAAAGACGCGAAGACGCAAAGCACAATTTTATACCGTGAGAAGTATTTTGGTTACGAATCATTAAAAAGACTTCGGAAATTTAGCTTTCCGAAGTCTTTTTCAAAAATCTCACTCAATATCATTATTATAAATATGAACAAATTCTGTCAAAGTTGCGGCATACCGATGCGAAAAGACCCTCCGGGCAAAGGCACCGAGGCCGACGGCAGCAAAAGCGAAAAGTATTGCGGTTATTGTTATCAAAACGGAGACTTTACGTTTCACGGAACGGTGAACGAGTTTCAAGATTTCTGCAAAGATCAAATGATCAAAGGCGGGCATTCGCGGTTTACCGCATGGCTTTATACGCGCGGAATGAGGCGGTTGGAACGTTGGAAAAAGGCGTAAAATCGCACTCACGAGAGCCGGCGAATCACCTTGTTTACTTCACGCGGCTATGTTTTATGCAAAGCTTACGCGCGTTTGTAACACGCGCAAGCATCGGTTTCGGTGTGCGGGTTTACCGAAACTCCCTTCAGGGTCGGGGTAAAAAACAAGGGTAACACCTCACTTTTTCCTTATTTTCTTCGCGAGAAAGCTTATTATTGACGGCGCTGAAAGCCAAAGAACAGCAAAACAAATGACGCGAATCCCCATAGTTACTCTTTCTTCTTGCATTACCCTTATTCCCAAGTAAAAAAGCACTAAACCTCCGCCATAAAACAATGAGTAATAACTGAATTTCAATAAGGTGGAAAAGCAGCCCGGATTTTTTGCATTTTTTATTTCGTTCTTTGCTTCCGCTCTTATTGTTTTTTCGGTTAATGTAAAACTCCGGATAACTTTATCCTTAATTGAAAATATTACGGTGAAATCTTTTCCCGTTACATCAATCCATGCTTTTATTTTTTCGACAACATCTTCATCTGCGATATTGTTAAAGTATGCGTCGGGAAGATCTTCTTTCTCCGGATCGAAACAGGGCAATACGGCGTTTATTTCAATGCGACCGTTGAAATCGCTGATATCTTCACTTTCAAACTTTGTTTTAAGATAGTAATTTGCATTTTTTGCAAAAGTGTGAATGTTCGGTTCACAAAAAACAACATTATAAGAGAATAATCCGGAAGCATCATCCCGTACCCTATTTTCAATAACGATCATTCGGGAGTTGGGATTCTTTTCCCGGAAAGGTTGATTTTCTGTATTGTTTTTTTCCATATTGTCGTCAAACTTTTTATTTTTCTTTCTTTTTCGAAGCCTTTTGCAGATTTTCCTCCACCCGAAACTTCACGATCCGGGCAATCAAATCCAGCGGCATCGGCTTGTTTATCGGAAATTGAACCGACCCCTTGCCTTGCTTGTACACCGAAAGCTCTTCCTTGAACGCTTCGATTCCCGACGGCACGGGATAGAACCCGATATGATTCTTGAACGCCGCAAAATGAACCAGATTTCCGTTCAGCACAAAAGTCGGCATTTGCCAGCTGATGGTTTCCGACGCTTCCGGCGCCGCTTGCCTGATGGTGGCGCGCACCTGCTCCATTATTGCCTGCGTTTCTTTCGGGAAACCGGCAATATACTCGTCAATGTTGGTCGGGGTATTTGTTTTCATTCGGGTTTGTTTTTTTGATTCGAAATTAACGTATCAATTTTCTTGCTCAACTCATCCACTTTCCTGTTCAACTCGTCGTTGTTGTCGCTCACCATGGCGTCCACAAAAATCGAGTTGATGAGCGACAATCCCAATATCCCGCCCGAAAACAGAAAAACGACAAAGTAAAGTTTCACGAAAAACGCGATCCACACCGAATCGACACGGGCGGCGATCAGATCGGGAATCTCGTACCAGCCTTCGATGGTGAACAGCCGGAACATCGAATAGAGCGAACTTATCGGCGTGGCGAAATATTCGGGCGCGACGCCTTTGAACATCGCGCAGCTCAGCGTGGATATGATAAAGATCAGTATGGCGAATGCGACGATCACTACGTACGACGCTTTCAACGCTCGTTTGACGCCCGCGATGATCGACGACACGTCGGGTACGAAGCGAATCAAGCGGAACGATTTGAAGACGCGCACTACCCGGAACGACAGAACAAAGCTCAACGGAAGTATGTCTTTATGGACAATAAATTGAAAGACGGACAGCCACGCGGCGGCAACGATGAAGAGATCGATTTTGTTCCATCCGCTTGCCCAATATTTCCTGAAACCGCAAGCATCTATCTTTACATAAAGCTCGACGGTAAACAGAACGGTGAACAGGAAATCGAAATAATCGATCCAAACCGGAACCCCGTCAAACTCTTGGACAAATATCAATAAAGCATTAACGATGATTAATGTAAGTATAAACTTATCGTTCAGGAAAAGTTTTCTTATCATGCTCGAATCGATGCTATTTTTTCAATTGAAATTCTTCCTTTACGATCGTGCTCGCATAACGGCTCGGAAACGCCGTGAAATAACCCGAAACGGAAACGGCGCCGGGCGGATCGATGCATCGGATGTTGGTTTCCACGTTGGCGGGCGGACCGCCGAAAATGGGATTGTAGCCTCTTATCTCGGTGCGAACGTTGTCGATGAAAGTCGCGTATTCCTTGGAAATTGCATTGATATTCAGCGTCACCTTATCGCCCGCGTGCAATATTTCGCCGTTATCCTCCTCATCCTCCGGGTCCTGATCGAGATAATAGCACGCCACCCCGTCGATATACATGCCGTTGATAAACGCATCGTCCATAACGAAAAACTTGTTGATGGTCGGGTTCACCACCGAATCGTTGATGGAGACGAAAATGCTGTAAAAATTCTCCTCCGGCTCGTCTTGCGCGTACAAAAGCACCTCCACCCTGTTTTTGAAAATCGCCGAAGCCTGCAACCCCACCGAATCGATGTAATTGATATTGGTCAGATAGGCCGACGACCGGTAATGTTCGGGAACCTTATCGTTGTCGAAATCGAGCAGCACATCCAAAGTATACGTTTTTTTGCATTCGCCGTAAACATCGGCGGCCGTTTGGTACAGCCCCGCCACCGTGTCGTTTTCGATCAACGGAATCACCCTTCCGTCGTCGGCCGTGATGGAAACCGCCGCATTGCTCACGCCTTCGGGAGCGTCGGTAGTGAAAAAGCCTGCCGAGCGCGTGATCCTTATCGAATGCTGCAACGTGTCCGTTGAAATATACCCGTAAATGACCAACCGGGGCGGCGCATCCTCCGATTCGATGTCGATACGCTCGGTACACGACGCCGCAAAAACAACCGCTGCGGCCGCTGCCGCAACCGCGCACGACAAATTCCTTTTCGCCGAAAAACGTTTTAAAACTCCCGGAATCGACATAAAAAACAAGATCAAGTATCGATAAATATTATTGATAATCAGCCGCCAAAAATAGTCGATATTTTTCGGCTTCACAAATATTTGTCAGGGACATCGATAAAAAACAATTCTCATCTTTTTAGATTCGCATCTTACATTCAAGAATGCGCACCTTACATTCAAGAATACGTATCTTACATTCAAGAATACGCATCTTACATTCAAGAATACGCATCTTGCATTCAAGAATTCGCGTCTTACATTCAAGAATACGTATCTTACATTCAAGAATACGTATCTTACATTCAAGAATGCACATCTTACATTTAAGAATACGTATCTTACATTCAAGAATACGTGTCTTACATTCACGCATTCGCATCTTACACTGACACAATTGCAGTTTGCACTGACACAATTGCAGTTTACATTCACGATTTTGCATCTTACATTCACGCATTTGCATCTTGCATTTACGCATTTGCAACTTGCAACTGAGAAATCATATCTCTTTCTTCGGTAAATAAAGTTTGTGCGTGTAGTTATTGCATGTTTCCGTGCGATGAGTGCGCTTACCCGATCGCCGACA
>JAVBRP010000157.1:0-3948 GCA_031547815.1 Bacteroidales bacterium
CCCAATTCGGCATAGTTTTTCAGAGCGGGCGTACACAAGTAGTTCAGGTGCAGACCTTCGTTCCATAAGCGCTTGTTGAAAAACGGCAGATATTTCAAAATCAGAAAAGGCGTGGTGAAATATAAATGCGTTTCGATATACTTGTCGGACGTGCTGTAGCGGTAGTATTCCAACAGATTGAATGTTTGACCGCCGATAGTGCCTATGGTGACGGGAATTTCCGCCGTGCGGAAATGCTTGAAATCGGGGAAGAATACGTTTTTGTCGTTGACAAACATTCCGGCGCGCACTTCGTATCCGAAACGTTGCATCAATCCCGTATTGATGTTTTGCGAAACGCCCGCCTGCAGATAATCGTAATCGCCGTTGCTGCCGAAAATGTTTTTCAAGCCCTTTTGCCAACCGAAAGAAAAAGTCGGGAAGTCGGATTTGACCATGCGTTTGCGGTTGTTGCGATCGATGCGATAGTAGAAACGAGGCGTATAGTTGATGCTGATCGTGAAAGACGTATTGGTGTGATCGACGGGCGGAGCGCTCAGTTCGGCATTTACGGGAACGTTGGGCGTATACGCGCGCGAATCGCGATAAAAGAACGAATAGTCGCTGCTGTTGTCCAACATCACGCGCCGCGCATATTGCACGTCGGCATACAGCTGCAACCCGTTGACTATATCGATGTTGTTGCTCGCTTTTATGTAGTTGTTCTCAAACAATTTCAAATAGTTGCGGCGGAAAAACAGCGACGCAACGGTATTTTCGAACGGATACATGCCGCGCGCTTCATTAAAATCGGTCGTTATCTGCCCGAACGAAAGCCTTCCGGCCGCCCTTCGCAAAGGAGCGTAAGTCAACGATGCATCCGCATTCCACATCACTGCTCGCCGATTGATTGCCCACACAACTTGTGGGGTAACAGTCAGCCTGTTTTCGAATTTCTTTTTCGTAAAATCCTTGTAATACGTTAACTTTTGACCGATAAAAAATCCGTCGACCGTGTTGAACCCGAGTTTCGACGGTTTCAACCCGCGATATAAGATCACTCCTCCCGATTTGCCGAGATTGATGTCGGTTCCCCACAGAATGTCTTTGCTTGTTCGGATAAACGGGCTTTTCGGTTTGCTTTTGCGTTGCGCGGTATCTTTTTTTGCGGTTCGCGGCGGCGCCGACGCTTCTTTGGCTTCTTTTTCCTTATAACTTTTCAATTCGTCGGGCATCAGCGGCACCGGGCGCATTTGTTCCCAATAGGCCGTGTCGCGCTTGTTCGCCGCGCTGTCTACCGTCACTTTATAATCTTCGTAATAGGTTTCGGTAAGATTCAACGATTTATTTTCCTTCTTTTCGGCATCGGCCTCTTTTTGCATCAGCCGCGCCAATTTATAGGCTTCGCGGTTAGACAGGTCTTCTTTTGCCGAAAGTTTTTCGATTTTTTCGCTCGTTTTGCTTTTCGGCGTCGTTTTTTCCGTTAAGGCAAGCGGCGGCGCTTCGTAGCGTTGCATGGCTTCGCGTTGTTTTTCGGCCAACAGCAAAGCGTCGGGTTTGCGAACGGCGGTGTTTTCGGCAATACCGTTGTATTTTACCGACGAAACGTAGCGGAAAGCGCCTTTGTTGCCCAACACCGACCCGTTGAAATCGAATCGGTGGCTGACGGGCATCCACACGTTTTCGTGCACTTCGCCGAAGTTGACCTGCATCCGGAATTCGATACCCATCACAAACGTACCCGACACGTCTACGCTGTGCACGTTCCAGAAATTGTCGACAATGTAAATGTACCCCGAAAGCAATTGTTTGCTTTTGTGTATCGGCGTGATCTTTATTTTGTTGATCACACGGTCGTCTTCTTCGATAAAGCCCTCGTAGCGGAAACGATAATGTGCGAAAGCGCTTGACGAAAGAGGCGAAATGATGGGCAGGAGCGCTTTGGGATCGTACACGCTCACGGTGATCAGCTCCATGGCGCTTCCGCTTTCGCTGTTGGGCATGCTTCCCGTCTTTTTCAGGACTTTCTGCTTGTATTTGTTGGGAGCGGTAAATTCGATCTCGTTGAACGATTCTTCCACGTAAGTGCTTCCTTCCTTGATGTCCTCCAAATCTTCCTTAGCCAGCTTTTTGATTAATTTGGATATTTTGATGATCTGCAAGGAGCCTTTCAAGTACACATCGGCTTTATATTCCGACACTTGGTTCATGTAGTACGGCGACATGGCAATGGCTCGGCGCATAATGCCGTAGGCGGGGTCTTCTTTCTTGTCGGAAATGATCACTTCTTTCAATTCGTAGGCTTTTTCGCGCAGGACAACATCGCGGGTAACGACGCCTTTAACATTGATAACGAGTGTTTCCGTTTCATATCCCAAACATTGGAAAATGCAGGTGTACGCGCCTTCCGGTATTTTCAGTTCGTATTGTCCCTCTTCATTGGCGGTTGTTCCCTGTTTCAATTCTTTGACAAACAGGGATGCATTGCCTACGGCTTTGCCGGAGCCGTCGGTGATTCGCCCTTTGAGGGTTTGCGCCTGAAGCGCCGTAACGGTCAACAGGCAGCCTAAGAGGCCGATGCGGATACTTCGCGTGCAAGAGTTTTGCGCTTCCCGCTTTTGTGGGGAATAAAAATCTCGCCAAGACGCAAAGGCGCAAAGAAAGCGGCGGATCAAAACCGTTGATTCGTCGAAGTTACACTTCGGGAACGACTTTAAACTTTGCGCCTTCGCGTCTTTGCGAGAAACAAGATCACATACTAAGACGAAAACGCAAAGCATAAAATCTCCTGCGAGGGACAGAATGCAACAATATTTTTCCGAGAATATTTTTTTGACGAAATGCAAGTCGTTTTGCTATTGTTTTGATACAGAAAACGCAAAAGTAGCAATATTATTTTACGGATGATGTAATAGAATGTTAAACGGCATAAAATCGAATATGCCTTGAACTTTGGCAGGATTCGGTTGTTCATATTGATATGGAAAGTCTGAAATAACAATAAATGAGACGTGTATTTCCGGCGATTGTTGTCGAATGGGTATTCACCGACGGCATGAGAGCCGGGAATTCCGTTTGGCGGCGGGTTCGGGCATTCCGAACACCGATACCGCTTCCGACAAACGATTATCTTCCCGACACTGAAACTGCAAATGCCTTGCGTCATCAATCGCAGGGCATTTCTTTTTTCATTCGGACAGGTAAAAAGGGGTGCATGACAAATTGCATCACGATGTCGGTTTTTACCCCTAAATTCCCCTAAAAGGGACTTGCGCAAAGCGCGGTATACCGTAACTCCCCTTTAGGGGTCGGGGGTAAAAATACGATGGAATTGCAATTTGTCATGCACCCCAAAAAAGCCGACTCGCGCGAAGTCTATGCCTCGCACGACCAAGTTTGATGCATTTGTTTTTCTCTCGCTTTGCCTTTGTGTGATTACTCTCTCGCAAAGACGCCAAGACGCAAAGCGCAACCGAGCTTGTCGAAGTTAAAAATATGCCGCGAGAAGTATAGGATGATCGAAAAATACTTTCGAGCGAAGGAAAATGACTTTCGAGTGAATGAAAATGACTTTCGAGCGAACGAAAAAGACTTTCGAGTGAATGAAAATGACTTTCGAGTGAACGAAAATGACTTTCGAGCGAACGAAAATGACTTTCGACCGACCGAAAATTACTTTCTGCCGAGTGAAAATAACGTTCGAAAGAATGAAAACGGCTTTCGATAAGGATTATAAAACTTAATCGATCTTTGAAAAAGTTCCGAAACCACAGGCGAAGTCATTGCAACGGACGTGAATAACGAGCAATTGGTGACGTTTTCGTTGTAAGTTACGGCGTATTCGGAACACGGTACGTCGGGCCGGGCTCCGGCTTCGGATAGATCGTGATCGTCTTTTGCGCCGATCTCACGCAACCGTTGGGATCCGTTACGGTTACCGATACCGTTTTGGTGCCGTCGGCAGTCCAA
>JAVBRP010000378.1:0-6621 GCA_031547815.1 Bacteroidales bacterium
GCCCTCACGGAAGTAAATGCAATTTCCGCTCAACAGCGAATCCGGAATCTTGAATCTTACTGCCTCTCGTAGCTCACGAATGCGAATTTTTTGCTGTCGGGCGACCACGACGCGACATTCATCGTTCCTTGTCCGCCGAAAAGCTCGACAACGGTTTCCGGCTTTCCGCCCGCAGCCGGCATCAGTCGCAACACCACATTTTTGTTGGCGGGATGATCGCCCGGAGCCGCATCGGCTTTGTTGTACGACAGGAAAACAACCGATTTCCCGTCGGGCGAAACATGCGGAAACCACGAATTGTAATTCTCGTCGAAAGTCATTTGCGTTTGTTCCGTGCCGTCGGCCTTCATGCGCCACACCTGCATCAAGCCCGAGCGCACCGAGTTGAACCAGATATATTTTCCGTCGGGCGAATATTCGGGGCCGTCGTCCAACCCTTCGGCGTCGGTCAAACGAATTTCTTCGCCGCCTTCCGCGGGAATGACGTAAATGTCGTAGTTATCGCCACGGCGTGCGCAGTACGACAGATATTTCTCGTCGGGCGACCAACCGTGCAGGTAGCTCGGCGCCATCGGCGTGACCAACGTCGGTGTGCCGCCTCCGACAGGAAGAACGTAAATCCTCGATTGCCCGTCCTCTTTGGTTCCGTGGCTGATGGCAATTCGCTTGCCCGAAGCCGACAGTACATGGTCGTTGTTGCAGCGCCCCGCAAAGCCCGTATTGATCTGTTCGATACGTTCCGGCCGGCGAATGTCGATTTTATACAAACGGCCCTCGCTGTTGTAAATCAAATATTTTCCGTCGGGCGTCCGGTTGGGCGCTTCAATTTTGGTCGGAAAAGTGCACAACACCTTACGTTCTTTGGTCGAAACATCATATATTTCCAAAGAGCAAAACTTTTTGTCGGCATTTTGCGCCAAACCCGATAAGCAAATAGAAAGACACAGAGCGGAGAAGAAAAATTTTGTGCGAAAGTCGGTTAATAAAAACATGGCGAATAAACTTTAGGTTTTGAACACAATATCGAAAGCACAAAGATAAAAAAACAACCGGGCCGACGAACAAATCGCCGACCCGGTGCATCGTGTGTGTTACGGAAAAGGGTTATTGTTGTTTTGTCAAGGTTATTTTAAGAAATGAATTGCTTCCCAATAAAGAAGCATACGGCCCGAAAAACTCCGAATAGTTGGATAAACCGTCCGTCCATATCAATTTGGTAGCGCTTTCAACCTGAAGTTTCATTGTTTTGGTTTTCGCGGTTCCGACTTCCTCATTGTTTTCCACATCTTTATAGCTGATACTCACCTCGCTTCCCGAAACGGTATATGTACCTCTTTCAACAACTTCATCATTATGTTCTATATGTACATACTTTTTGTCGGCAGCAAATTCGAAGTATTCATTCGGAAACATATCGCCCATCAATGATTCCTTGATATCTTTGATCTGATTGTCCACCGCCGCAACTCCTGTACTTACATCGGTCACTTTCCATTTGCCGACAATGGCAGCAGCATCCAACGTATCACCATCTTCCGTATCGTCATCTCCGCACGAAGAAAACACCAATCCTGCCACAGCAAGATACATCAACATAAATTTAATGCCTTTCATCATTCAAAAATTTAAACTTTTATCTGTTTGTTTTGTTTATAACAATTTACCCATGTTATACGAATCGAACGAAAAAAGGTTTCTGCGATAACCTTCACTTCCCGGAAACATTTCCGAAAAATAAAAGCCGGGACCTCACGGAATCCCGGCTTTCACCGATTTTCAATTTATCAAAAATTTTTATTTTCGGTTCAATTTTTTATCCGAGGAACGATATCAGCACCCCTGCGGCAACGGCCGAACCGATGACACCCGAAATATTGCTCGACATGCAGTATTGCAGTACATGATTTTTCGGATCGTATTTTAAGGCAATATCGTTGGCAACGCGCGCAGCCATGGGCACGGCGCTCAAGCCCGTAGCGCCGATCAGCGGATTTATTTTCTTCTTGCCGAACAGGTTGACCAATTTCACGAACATGATGCCGCCGAAAATGGAAAGGGCAAAGGCGAGAAATCCGCCCACGATAATTCCGATCGTTTTCCAATCGAGAAAGGCGTCGACGGTCATGGTAGCGCCCACGCACAGCCCGAGAAAGATGGTGGCCGTGTTCAAAATGCCGTTGGATGCGGCTTCGAACAAACGGCTCGTGCTTGCGCCCACTTCCTTCACCAAATTGCCGAACATCAACATGCCGATGAGCGCAACCGCCGAAGGCACCAAAATGGCGACGACAGTGGTTACGGCAATGGGGAAAATAATTTTTAATACACGCATGTTCTTGATTTCCGTTTTGTTCGGATACAATTTATCCTGTTGTTTCATGTTGACGGATAATTCCTTGCGGCTACAGGTCAGCCGAACCACCAACGGGATGATCACCGGAACCAGCGCCATGTACGAATACGCGGCAATGGCAATCGGCCCCAGCAGATGCGGCGCCAATTTGATGGTGGTGAAAATGGCTGTCGGGCCGTCGGCGCCGCCGATAATGCCCAATGAAGCGGCCTCTTTCGGTGTGAAACCCAACAAGATGGAGATCAATAACACCGAAAATATCCCCAACTGTGCCGCTCCCCCGAAAATGGCCAAACGCAAATTCTTCAATAAAGGCCCGAAATCGGTCAAAGCCCCCACGCCCATAAAAATGATCGGCGGGAGAAATCCCGTCTTTATCAACAGATAATACAGAAAATTCATCAATCCGTTTTCTTTGGCAATGTGCAGAATGTCGCTATTATCAAGCCCCTGGGTGACGCCCATGTTTCCGCCCGGAAAATTGGCCAGCAATACGCCGAACGCTATCGGAATCAGCAACAACGGCTCGTAGCCTTTCTTGATGCCGAGATACAGCAGCACGAAAGCCAACGCATACATGATCAGGAACTGCGGCTCGGCAACAATGTTGCTGATCGCGGTCATGTCATACAGTTTTTCGAAAATATTGTCCATCAGGCCCGCGTAAATTTCATGAGCATATCATCCTCAGACACGGTGCTTCCGTTGGCAAAACATATTTCGGCAACCCTTCCGTCAGCTTCGGCTTGGATGGCGTTGTATGTTTTCATGGCCTCGATATAGCAAACCGCTTGTCCTTTTTTCACTGCGTCGCCCGGTTTCAACGGCGTTTCCGAAGCGTCTTTCGTCAGGAAAAACTTGCCTTCCAAGGGCGACAACAATTCCTCGACGCCCGACGGAACATTCGAAACGGGTGCGGCGGCTTGCGGAGCCGGCGCGGGCGCCGAAGCTCCGCCGGCGGGAACATCGGCGGTATCGCCGTACGACACCGTCACGCGAAATTTTTCGCCGTTCACGTCCACCAGCATGGATTGCGGCGTTGCGGGCAACTCGGCGGTTACGGTCGGACGCTCCTTTTGTTCCTTCTCGGCGCGGCGCTTTGCCACGTCCACCTTGAAATCGACCTTCGCCTTGCCCGATTTGTAAGATTCGTATTGCGACGGATGCATGGCGTATTCGAACAATTCTTCGTCGTCTTGTCCCGTTTCCCACGCTTTCTCGACCATTTGTGCACGAAACCTGTCCAATGCGTCGGGATAGTTGCTTTGCGGATCGCCGGTAAAAAATTCGCGGCTTTCGGCTTTGGCTTTTTCGACGATCACCGGATCGAGCGGCCCGGGCAAACGGCCTGCCCTGCCGAGGATCATATCCCAAATATCGTCGGCAATCATGCTCCAACGCTCTTTACCCTTTTCCATTTGCGTGACGTTCATCAACGCCAGATTCTTCACGTATTGGCTGAAAGGCGTCACCAACGGAGGATAACCGACTTTCGGCCACACGTACGCCACTTCGTCGAACAGCTTGATCAACAGTTGATCCTGCGTCATGGGCTGTTGACCTTTCTTTTCGCGTGTTTTATTGATGCTTGCGAGATTGTTTTCAAGATCGGCCATCAAACTGCCCATCATGCCGCCCGGCAGTCCGGGACCGATCAGCAACGAGTTCATCAGGCGGTTTTTCGGGCTGATGTACAATCCGAGAAAATCGTCCATAAGCTCCTGTGTCAAAGCGCGAACCTCCATATAGGCTTCCATGTCGATTTCGGGAACTTTGAAACCCGCGTCTTTCAACATGGCTTGCAGCGTGAGAATATCGGCGTGCCCCGTCCCCCACGAAAGCGGCTCCATGCCCGCATCGACGTAGTCGCAACCGGCTTTGCACACTTCCAACACGCTGGCCACGCTGAATCCCGGCCCGGCATGGCTGTGGTATTGAACGGGAATGTGGGGATATTTCGCTTTGATGTTGGCTACAATTTTGCCCAACGACACCGGCCGGCCGATGCCCGCCATGTCCTTGATGCAAATTTCGTCGGCGCCGAGTTCGATCAACTCGTATGCCATCTTGGTGTAGTATTCCACTGTGTGAATGGGCGATTCGGTAATGCTGAGCGCAGCCTGCGAGATCATCCCGGCGGCTTTCGCATATTTGATGGACGGAGCAATGTTGCGCACATCGTTCAACCCGCAGAATGTACGGGCAATGTCGGTTCCCTGCGCCTTCTTCACCTTATAAAACAATTGACGCACGTCGTCGGGTACGGGACTCATTCGGAGTCCGTTCAATGCGCGGTCGAGCATGTGCGTTTGGATACCGGCCTCGTGAAACGGCTTGGTCCATTGCCGCACCGCAGCGTTGGGATTTTCGCCGAAAAGCAGATTCACTTGCTCGAACCCGCCGCCGTTTGTTTCCACGCGCGCGAAGCATCCCATCCTAATGATGGCAGGCGCCACGCGCATTAATTGATCGACTCGCGGAACGTATTTCCCGGCCGATTGCCACATGTCGCGATATACTAAACTGAATTTGATTTCTTTCATTGATTTAATTTATTTACAAAACCCTTCCGTGTGCGCACACGGAAATTATTAAATGAAACATATAATTGATTCTCAAAGATTTGATCTTTAAGAACTGTCGTGAACAAGTTTTACATCTTTTCGATTTTCGTTACCTTGCCTTTTCCGCCGGTGATAAGGTTAACCGCAGAAACGATTACCGAAAGTTTGGTCGGTGATACCCGTTCGTGTTCGGATTCGGAAATCGCTGTTCCGGCGGTTACCCTCACGGGTGCCTCTTCCGGTGCATATTTGTTTACGGCCGATATTAATCCTTTCCCCAGAAGAATTACTAACCAGAGAATCAAAAAAACTGTCGGAAATCCGATAACCAACAACAACAATCCCGTTTGAATATCACTCATGGTTTCTTTTTTATGTTATACGGCACAAAATTAAAAATTTTTTCCGAAAAAAAATGTCATTTGATGCATTATTTCAGTGGTTACAAAAAAATGCGTCGGATAGCATTTTTTTTGTCGAATATTGGTTTTAGTTTTGTGCTAAATTGGGGAGGAAGTTTTTATCGAATGATACATCCGATTCGGATAAAACTTCCTCGAAAGCAAATTCGTAAGCGACGAATCAAGAACCAAAACTTACCTTATCGGATAAACAACCCGCCGACGGTGCCGTCATTATTGAAAATCAATCGCAAAGTAACTTTTCCCTTTTCGAAAACACAGGGAATTTCCATGATTTCGTATTTGTCCTTTCGACCTTTCTTGACGTTTTTCCAATCAAATTTCTCGAAAGCGCCGAGCGATGCGGCGCATTGCGCCCACCCCGTTTTCAATTGATTCGCGGATACTGCTTTTTTCATGTTATCGTCCAGATAAACGACAACGGCATCGAAATCGCCTTGCCGGAAACTTTCCGTTATTTGTGTCGCATTCCTGCGAATGGCGGCAGTGTCGGCAACGACAACGGCTGTTGTTTGATTGCCGTCGGATGCGGCATCGCTTGTCGGCGGTTCCGGATTCGTGAACATACTGCTCAACAGGAAAATAAAGAGGCATTTGGATACGGCTTCGGCAACCAGCAGTGCACCGATAAAAACGACGGTTCCGCGCGTCCCCTTCATTCGGCACGATACCGAAAAAGCATGGTACATCAAGGCAATCATCCAAATAATCAAAACAATGCTTACGATGCCGAAAACGGTCAAACGCGGAGTGTCGAAGAGGCCGGCGGGAACAATCGGCAAGAACGATAAGATAACCAACAATAACATCGGCGCGCGGGACAATGCCATGGTGCCGGCCACGTCAACGGCCCGAACTTTGGTTTTGGAGAAGCAAACGCCGGCCAACCACATCGTCAGAAACAGCGCAAGCAGATCGACCGCCTGCATGGCGAAAGACGCCGCAAAACTGAACGTCGCGCCGGCATGAACATCCAACGCTCCGTCAAAAGCTACTTTGTTGATTTTACCGAACACGGCGGTGAGCGCCATAACGCACAGCCCGATCAGCAACGCCGGCCACCCGGCAATTCGTTCGAATGGATTGATGAGATACTTGGTTTTCATGGATGTATTATTTAGGATTTTGACTTTCGGATTGCAATTTTTCGAATATTCTTCGCGTTTCGGCGGGATCTTTCCGATTGAGGTAATATGCCTTACCGGAACGATCGATAATCCGGATCACGGGATCGGAACCCGACCGGATGCTTAATCGCGCTTTGTCGCCGTCTTTTGTTCTG
>JAVBRP010000386.1:0-11353 GCA_031547815.1 Bacteroidales bacterium
CCCCATAAAATGCGAAAAGGACGGTTCTCCCGAACGGCCCTTTCTAGTTACTAACTACTAACTACTACAAAATTATGAAAAAAAACTATTCAACAAAATGCGAAAACCGTGCCAAACTTTTCAAAATTCATAAAAAAATTATGTTAACTTTCCTTAAAATGTTTTTGCAGGGTACAGCATGCCGATAATTGTTAATTTCTTCACGGGTTTTTCGTATTTTTGTCGGACATTTGTATCAAACATCGACACTTTTCATGACTGTTTATCCCACGGCAAAAATCAATATCGGCTTATCGATTATCGAAAAACGCAATGACGGATTTCACAATATCGAAACCGTTTTTTACCCCGTTGCGCTATCCGACACTTTGCATATCGAAGCAGCCGGTGCGGATGCAGCCGAAAAATCAGATTTCGCATGTTATGGTTCGGAATTATCGAACGACAACCCGGACAATAATTTATGCAGCAAGGCCTATCGATTGCTGCATGCCGATTACGATTTGCCGCCGGTGAAAATCCGATTGCACAAAACGATCCCGATCGGCGCGGGTTTGGGCGGAGGATCGGCCGATGCTGCTTATACTTTGCAAGCGCTGAACGATCTGTTTCGCCTCCGGATAACCGAAACGAAATTGAGACGGTACGCAAGCCGCTTGGGCAGCGATTGCGCTTTCTTTCTGCAAAAAGAACCTGCGTTGGGAACCGGAAAGGGCGATGTGTTGACGCCGATTGCCCTGTCGCTCGCCGAGTATTGCATTCTCTTGGTGAAACCGCCCGTATTCGTGAGTACGGCCGACGCATATTCATCCGTCGTCCCGAAAAAGCCGCAAAAACCTTTGTCCGAATTATTGCAGGCCCCTGTGGAGGAATGGCGCCGAGTCGTGTTCAACGATTTCGAAGATTCCGTATTTGCCAAGTTTCCCGAAATCGGACAAATAAAAGAAAAAATGTATGCAGCCGGAGCCGTTTATGCATCCATGTCGGGAAGCGGATCGAGCGTCTACGGCCTCTTCCGTCAAATACCCGAAAACGTCGACACGTTGTTTCCCGGATGTTTTATTTGGAAAGCCACAATTTGAAATGCACCAAAAAAAACATTACTTTTGGTCTTTTTTCGGATAAAATAACTTTTGTTATGCATATAGCCATCGCCGGAAACATCGGTTCGGGGAAAACGACTCTGACCGGTTTGCTGGCCAAACATTACGGTTGGGAAGCGCATTACGAAAATGCCGATAATAATCCCTATTTGGACGATTTCTATAACGACATGCAACATTGGTCGTTCAATCTGCAAATCTATTTTCTGAACGAACGTTTCGGACAGATTCAGGAAATCAGGGATTCGGGCATTACGGTGGTGCAGGATCGCACCATATACGAAGACGCATATATCTTTGCTGCAAACCTCCATTCGATGGGGTTGATGAGCATGCGCGATTATGCCACCTACCGTTCGCTGTTCGACAAGATGGTTACGTTTGTGCAGCCGCCCGACCTGATGATCTATCTCCGGGCTTCGGTGCCGACATTGGTAAAGCAAATCCAAAAAAGAGGCCGCGCCTACGAAAGCGGTATTCGGCTCGATTACCTCAGCAAGCTCAACGAACGGTACGAAAAATGGATTTCCCAATACATTTTGGGTAAAATATTGATCGTGGATGTGGATACCATCCATTTCGACGAGAAACCCGAAGATTTGAGAACCATCATCAATCGTATCGATGCACAATTGCACGGGCTTTTTTAATTTGAATAATGATAATATGAACCACTAAGACACTAAGCATACTAAGAAAAAACTTTGTGTTCTTAGTGTCTTAGCGGTTAAAAATTTCCGATCATGAACCAAGCATTATACCTCCACAACAGTTTAACCCGCGCCAAAGAATTGTTCGAACCGCTCACTCCGTCGCATGTCGGCCTGTACGTTTGCGGACCGACGGTGTACGGCGATGCGCATTTGGGGCACGCCCGCCCGGCCATCACGTTCGATTTGCTGTTTCGTTACCTGACACAAATCGGGTATAAAGTCCGCTACGTGCGCAACATCACGGATGTGGGGCATTTGGAGAACGACGCCGACGCGGGCGAAGACAAAATCGCCAAGAAAGCGCGGCTGGAGCAATTGGAACCGATGGAGGTGGTGCAATATTACACCAATCGGTATCATCACAACATGGAGCAGCTCAATGTGTTGCCGCCGAGCATCGAACCGCGGGCTTCGGGGCATATCATCGAGCAAATCCGCTTGATACAAGAAATATTGGATGCCGGCTATGCATACGAAAGCAACGGTTCGGTATATTTCGATCTTGAAAAATACGCACAAAAATATCCTTACGGGGAATTGTCGGGCCGGGTGCTCGACGATCTGACATCGCAAACGCGCGACTTGGACGGCGGCGACGAAAAGCGTTTTCCGCTCGATTTCGCGCTTTGGAAGAAAGCGGCCCCAGAACATATCATGCGCTGGCCTTCGCCGTGGAGCGACGGTTTCCCGGGTTGGCACCTCGAATGTACGGCCATGAGCACAAAATATCTGGGCGGAGTGTTCGACATTCACGGCGGCGGCATGGACCTGCTTTTTCCGCACCACGAATGCGAAATTGCGCAATCGACGGCGGCAACGGGACACGGGTCGGTGCGCTATTGGATGCACAACAACATGATTACCATCGACGGGCAGAAAATGGGCAAGTCATTGGGTAATTTCATCACGCTGGACGAGTTCTTCAACGGAACGCACAAATTGCTCGAAAAGGCGTACAGCCCCGCAGCGGTGCGCTTCTTCATTCTTCAGGCGCATTACCGCAGCACGGTCGATTTCGGCAACGAGGCGCTCCAAGCTTCCGAAAAGGGCTTGCAACGATTGATGGAAGGCATTCGGACGCTGGATAAGCTGAAACCGTCGGAAAAGAGCACGGTATCGGTTGCCGACATCGAGCAAAAATGCTACGCGGCGATGAACGACGATCTGAACAGTCCGATGGTGATCGCTCATCTTTTCGACGGGTTGCGGATCATCCATTTGGTGCACGACGGGAAGGAAACGATTACGGCCGCCGATCTCGAATTGCTGAAAAGAACCTACCGGCTTTTCGCTTTCGACATTCTCGGGTTGATGGATGAAAAGCAAGCCGATAACCAAACGGATTTGGTGAACGGTTTGGTGAATCACATTCTCGAAATGCGGATGCAGGCCAAAGCAAACAAGGATTTCGCCACTTCCGACAAGATTCGCAACACGCTCAACGAATTGGGCATCGAGGTGAAAGACCGCAAGGACGGTTTCGATTGGAGCATCAGGTAAAAACATCGTGATGCGCCGATTCTTTCGACTCGATCGTAGGGAAAGACGTCTTTTCTTCGAAGCCGCGCGCGAAACTTTTCTGGTACGCATCGTTACGACGTTCCGGAGCACGCCGAAGTATGCTTCGTGGTTGGGACAAAGCCGAACGGAAACGGAAACGATCGAATTCGATCCGGAACGAAAAGAATCGGTGATGCAAGTAAAAGCAGCCGTATCGCGATGCCGGCACCTTGTTTGGTCGCGCAAATGCCTGGTCGAATCGATTGCCGCCAAACGGATGCTCGATCGACGGCACATCCCGGCAACATTGTATATGGGCGTTGCCAAGAACGAGAAAGGCAAAATGATCGCTCACGCATGGGTTCGAAGCGGAAACATTTACGTTGCGGGCGGGCGCAACCGACACAAATTCACCGTAGTGGGATTTTTTTCGTGAAATCATGTGCGCGAATAAATTTTGTGCATGGTCGGGATGGACTCGAAAAATGTCCGGATCGACAGTGTGCGGCGTTTCGACAATGAGTGTAAAAAATGTTAACAATTTTAAATAAACAGTTTATGTATCTTACAGTAATTCAAAAAGAAAATTCAGAAGCACAGAAAAAGACTTCTTACGTAGAGTTGACAACGATTAACTCCGACATAACTTCCACCATGCTGACAATGTGGAATTTAACGAAAAAAAAGTTGTTATTATTGTTAGCTGTCTGTTTGCCTCACATAGTTTCGGCTCAAAATACTTATATCTCGCATGAAATTAAGCCATACGTGGAATTTATCGAAAGTTTTCATACTTCGCCTGTTGATTATATCATGGGATTATTTGAAAAATATGATGTTGTTGTACTTGGCGAACGCGATCACCGCGACACAACACAATACACTATGATCCGGCAAATTGTTTCCGACCCAAGATTTATTGATAAAGTGGGAAACATATTGACAGAAGTTGGAGTATACCATAAAAGAGATGAATTGAACAAAGTACTTCAAGCAAATTATCGGAATAATACCGATTTTAATAAAGCATTGGCCGAAGTTAATTTTAATCTTCAGTGGTTGCCTGTTTGGGAAAAGACCAATTGGATACAATTTCAAAAGGATATTTATCATATCAACAGAAAGTTACCGGCCAACAAAAAAATAAATGTATATCCGACCGACGTCCAGTTCTCATGGGAATATAATAAAAATATAACAGCCAAAGAATTTAAACGTTTTTTTAATTCTTTGGAACACAGAGATCTTATAATGGGGAATAATGCCGTTGATGCATTGTGCAAGATTTTTGCCGGTCCCCGAAAAAAAGCATTGATTATTTACAATACACCTCATTCATGCAGATTTTATGAAAATACGCATGATGCAAACTTTTTTGCCTATCAGGTGATTGCAGACCGTTTCCCGGGAAGGGTAGCAAATGTTGCTATAAATTGGGCCGTAACGGATTATAATCAGCCTTATCCGGGACTGACCAATGGTGGAAAATGGGATGCGGCATTTGCTGCTTGCGGTAACAAATCGGTTGGTTTTGACCTGTCAGGAACAATTTTCGGTGCCGATACATTTGATATATTTACAGAATATGCGGCTAAACAGATATACCAAGACGTATATCATGGGTTTATTTTTTACAAGCCTGCTTCTGAATGGATAAATAGTGGCGGAATTCCAATCTTTTGTAATTTAGACAAATCGTATGTCAAAAATGAAATTGCAAGGAGATTTTTGATATTTCAGGGAATGTCGGAGTCAGAAATGACAGAAGAATTAAAAGAGGCTTTATATGATGATGTGACCAAATTGAATGTTTCCAATATTTTTGAAGGTGAAAGTCTACAAATGATTAACGAGCAAATAGAGTTGTACTATAAGCCATAGGAAACATGAGAACGAGCAACCCGGCGCAACTGCGGCAGTAAGTCCGCGGAAAAGGCGGTACGGATTTGAATGTTAGTACCGAGCGAGTTAAGCGACGGCATTGCAAATGCCGCCGAACGCAGGGGCTGTAACCTTTGCTTATCGAAGGTAGTAACCTTTGCCTGTCGAAAGTAGTAACCTCCGACAGACGAAAGTTAAAAATAAAATCCGGCAACCGATAGGTAATATCCGACAATCACCGGTTCAATTTATTTAACGGGAAGAATCCCGTCAGATAAGTGATACGCACCTTTCGGATCCGTTTCTGTTTTTTGGCATCCCACATACACCCTTATAGTGTACAAGTCGCCGTCGCTCATTCTGCTCACGGCGGCTTTGTAATTATCTGAATTTAACAACACCTCGTCTTCGGGGTAGCCCATGCGTCGCGGTATTTGCCCGTCGATACTGCTTTGCTTGCGCGTGTTTGTAACGATCCTTATTCATTTACATCCTCAACCCACACAAACCTCCAGCCCGTCATAAGCCAAATAAACATTCGGCGGCAATTCATGCTGCACCTGCCGGTGAAATCCCATTTGGTGGCTAATGTGCGTGATATATGCCCTTTCGGGTTTCAATTCTTCAATCAAACACAACGCCTGCTCTAAATTGAAATGCGACAAATGCGGCCCTTTCCGCAGACCGTTGATTATAAAACACTCCAATCCGCGCAGTTTGCCCTTTTCCGCTTCGTCGATGCTGTTGGCGTCGGTGATATACGCCAACCGCCCGATACGGAATCCCAGAACGGGAAGATTCAAATGCATGGCGCGTACGGGAATGATCGCGGTTTCGCCGATCGTGAACGGTTTTTCGTCGATGGTATGCATATTCAATTCGGGAACACCCGGATATTTCGTATCAGCGAAGATGTACGCAAATTCTTGATGCAAAACCTCCTGCACCCGCTCTTCGGCGTAAATATCCATCGGGCGTTGCAGCACGTAATTGTATGCCCGCACATCGTCCAACCCCGCCGTATGATCCTTGTGTCCGTGCGTGAACATAATGGCATCCAACTGCTTGACGTCGGCACGCAGCATTTGCTGACGAAAGTCGGGACCCGAGTCTATCAAAATATTTTTCCCGTCGACATGCAGCAACACCGAGCAGCGCAACCGCTTGTCGCGGGGATCGGTTGAAGCGCACACCGCGCAGGGACAAGCAATTACCGGAACGCCTTGCGATGTCCCGGTACCCAAAAACAACAGTTTGATTTGATTCGATTTATTCATTCATGAAAGAAATGCTTTGGCAGACCGCAATTCCTGCCGTTTCGGTTCGCAGACGACTTGTTCCCAAACTGATGCCGCGAAATCCTTTTGCAAGAGCCGCCGCGATTTCCCGTTGCGAGAAATCGCCTTCGGGGCCGACGGCAATCACGGCATCATGCCTCGGCCGGTACGCCGTTTTCAACGATTGCTTGTCACCTTCGCCGCAATAGGCTATGAAAGTTTCGCCTTTTGCCGATTCCGCGAACTTTTCGAAAGGCGTCAATTCGTTCAAACGCGGTAAATATGCTTTTTGCGATTGTTTCATCGCCGCAATCATCACGCGCCGCACCCGTTCGGTATTCAATCTGTTCCGCTCGGAATGCTCGCAAAGCAAAGGCGTTATTTCGTCGATGCCGATTTCTGTCGCTTTTTCGACAAACCATTCGAAACGATCGATGTTTTTTGTCGGAGCGACGGCTATATGCAGATAATACGGTCGTTTGCCGTATTCTTGCCGGTGCTCCGCTATTTCCGTCTCGCAACGTTTCGGGTGCGGCGAAACAATCAGCGCACGATACCGCCCTCCTCTCCCATCAACGAGCATGATTTCGTCGCCCGCTTTCAGCCGCAGCACACGCACGGCATGCGCCGATTCCTCCTCGTTCAGCGTATATCGCGAACCATCGATGTCGGGGGTGTAAAATATCATTTCAATTTTTGATTGATGATTTTTGATTTGTCGATCATTCGGTAATCAAAAATCGACAATCAAAAATCAAAAATGACTACACCCTTTTGGACATCGGTACGTAGCTTTTCACCGTATTCACGTTTTTGTATGCCGGGCGAATGATCCGCTTGCTTGCAAAATTAAGCTCTTCGATGCGATGCGCTGTCCAACCGGCAATGCGCGACATGGCAAACAATGGCGTAAATACTTCGGGCGGCACCCCGATCATTTCGTACACAAAGCCCGAATAGAAGTCGACATTGGCGCAAACGCGCTTGTTTACCTTGTTGCCCTTGAATTCCATAAAGGTATTCACCGCAATTTCTTCAAGCAGCGTAAGGAAATTGAATTCCTTTTCGCGGTCTTTTTCTTTCGCCAAGTCCCTTGCCATTATTTTCAACAGTTCGGCGCGCGGGTCGGAAATCGTGTACACGGCGTGGCCTATCCCGTATATCTTTCCGGAACGGTTGTAGGCTTCTTTGTTCAATATTTTTTTCAGATATGATACAATTTCTTCACGATCTTCCCAATCATTGATGTTTTCTTTCAAATGATTGAACATATCGATAACCTGAAGATTGGCGCCTCCGTGCAACGGGCCTTTCAGCGAACCGATGGCTGCCGCGATGGACGAATAGGTGTCGGTTCCCGACGAGCTTGTGACACGAACGGTAAAAGTGGAGTTATTGCCCCCGCCGTGCTCGGCATGGAGTATCAACATCAAATCGAGTATCTTGACATCCAGGTCGGTGTAGCGCCGCGGCCCTTTAAGCATGAACAGGAAGTTTTCGGCGATCGACACGCTTTCTTTCGGGTGGCGGATGTGCAGCGAGCGGCCGTAAGTGCTGTGACGCAGGATGTTGTACGCATAAGCGATGATGGTCGGAAATTTGGCGATCAGGTCAATAGATTGCCGCATGAGGTTTTCGCGCGAAGTATCGTCGGGGTGTTCATCGAAAGTATACATTTCCAGAACCGTACGCGCAAGAATATTCATGATGTTGGTACCTTCGAGATCGATGATGCTCATTTTTACCTTGCGGTCCAACGGCAAAGCGCGGTTCAGCATATCGCAGAAAGTGTTCAGTTCCTCCCGGTCGGGCAAATACCCCGAAAGCAACAGGAAAACCGTTTCTTCAAAACCCAAACGGTTTTCGCCCTGCAAGCCTTTCACCAAATCCTCCACATCAATGCCGCGATAGAACAATTGTCCCGGAATGGCTTTCAGTCCTTCTTCCGTACGTTCGTATCCCACTACGTCGCCTATTTTGGTGAGTCCCACCAAAACGCCCGAATGGTCTTCGTTGCGCAGCCCGCGCTTGACGTTATACTGCAAAAAAAGCTCGTTGTCTATACGACTGGTCGTTTTGATCGACTCCGACAGTTTGTAAAGCATATATTCATTTTTCATGATCATTCGTTTTTAAAGATTCGAAAAAAAATGACGATTTTCTATGAGACATCGCCTTCAAAGCACAAAATTACAAAAAATAGACGAACTTGCGACTTGGCTTTTTAGCGGATTCGGATTACATTTGTACGTCAAAATTTATGTTATCATCTTATGAAACGATTTTTAAGCTCGTTATGTTGTATTCTTTTTGCAGGTTACCTGTATGCGCAAACGTCGATCGTCCTGCAACCGTATTTGCAAAGCCCTGCGGAAGACGGAATTACCGTTATGTGGCGAACCGCCGAACCGAGTTATGCTTGGGTGGAATACGGGACGGACACTTCCGCCGTGAAGATTGCCCGAACGGTAGATAAAGGCATCGTGGTGGCCAATATTACCGACCACAAAGTGCGTGTGGAGGGCTTGGCGCCGAATCAAAAATATTATTACCGCGTCTGTTCGCAGAAAGTATTGTCGTTCAAGGCATACAAAAAGGAATTCGCTCCTGCGGAAAAATCTCCGTTTTATTCGTTTACCACTCCGGGCAAACACGGAACAGATTTTACTTGCGTCATATTCAACGATCTGCACAGCAATCTTCCGGTCTTCGATATGCTGGTGAAGCATCTGAAAGGCTTGCGTTACGATTTTGCGGTATTCAACGGCGATTGCTTTGCCGACCCTTTGTCGGAAGAGCATGAATTAAGCATTTTGAAACATTACAATGCGGCAATGAACGCCGCGAACATTCCGTCGATTTTTATGCGCGGCAACCACGAGATTCGCGGAGCTTTCGCCACGGAATGGCCCCGCTTGGTCGATTGGCCCTCCGGACGACCGTATTTCGCGTTTTCGTTCGGCGACACGCGTTTTGTCTTTTTGGACAACGGCGAGGACAAGAACGACAAAAGCATCGAATATTCGGGAATGATCGAGTTCGACCGCTTCCGCGAAGAACAAACCGCGTGGTTGCTGTCGGAAATCATCCGGCCCGAATTCAAAAATGCGGCGCGTCGTATTCTGATTCAGCACATCCCCATCTACGGTTGGAAAAACAGCTACGATCCCGGATTCATCCCGTGCCGCGATTTGTGGGACCCGATCTATCGTCGGGTATCATTCGACATCAACATTACCGGGCATCTGCATCGTTTTGCTTTTTACCCGACGGGCAAAACCGAAAATCCGTTTCCGTTGGTGATCGGCGGCGGCAACAACGAACAGTCGGCGCGCGTGATGATCCTGCAAAAGCAAGGCGATAAGCTGACGCTGAAAGCTATCGATACGCAAGGAAAAGCGGAGACGTTTGCGTTGTAAGCAACATGAAATAAGATCATGGGAGGACAAATTAATACAAAAAGTCGACGACCTGTGAATATTCAAGCTATTTTTGCTTTCAGCTTTAAATTATCATCCTCGTTCCTAACCGGAATCGGCCGGAAAATTTAACGGAAAAAAAACGATGCAAAAAATCCGTGTAAAAGAAAAAATCAAAGAAATAGTGGGATATGAACCGGTTTGGGATAACGGAAAATTTAAAGTCGGAACCCCGATCAAAGAAGAAGCCGGCTACGGAGATATGTTCGAACAGTGATGAAGCGACCGAATAAACTCATGATCCTTATTTTGCCGATAATCTGTTGTACCGGCATTTTTGCGCAACAGGATTTCTTGTCGCAGCAGAAAAAGTATGCGCGCGTGAGAACCGCCCTTGCCGAAAAGGAACAATGCCTTACGGAAAACCTGCGCAAAAACGGACTTGCCGCCGACAACCTGCATATTCTGATGGCGGCATACAAGGCCGAGAAAAAGTTGGAATTGTATGCGAAAAGCAAAGACGAACCGGTGTACAAATTGATTGCCGAATACGACATTTGTGCGTCATCGGGCACACTCGGGCCGAAACGAAAACAAGGAGACATGCAGGTTCCGGAAGGTTTTTACGCGATCGACCGGTTTAATCCCGCAAGCAACTTCTATTTGTCGCTCGGCATCGATTACCCCAACCGATCGGACGGGAAAAGGAGCAAGGCCGCAAGTTTGGGCGGCGATATTTTCATTCACGGCTCGTGCGTCACGATCGGCTGCCTGCCGATGACCGACGACAAAATCAAGGAGATTTATCTTTACGCCGTTTTCGCCCGCAACAACGGACAAAACGATATTCCGGTTTATATTTTTCCGTTCCGCATGACGGATGCCAATTTTCAAACATATAAAAATCGATACATCCGAAATCAAAAACTGATCGACTTTTGGACGAATATGAAAACGGGCTGCGATAAGTTTATTTCGGAAAAAAGGGCATTGAACGTTTCGATCGATGCATCGGGCGATTATCGGTTTTAGAAATGTATTTTGAATAATTATTGTATCCTTCTCACGATATTATTTTACCTGCGGTGAGCCGGCAAACTCGGTTGTGCTTAGCGTTTTTGCGTTTTTGCGAGAGAATAATCACGCAAAGGAGCCAAGACGCTAAGCGAGGGAAAATACGAATGCACAACCGAGCTTGCCGGCTCGCCGAAGGTAAAACTTGACCGTGCGAGATATAAATCATTTCCGATACCGCAACCCGTCTACACGGTTTCTTTCACTTTGCTTCCGAAGTATCCGTAGAACGATATAAATGCAAAACATGCCGCGGGGATCAAAAAACCGATATTCATGCTCGCGGCTCCTACTTTACCCATCAGCCACGGGCAAATGGCACCTCCGGCGATGGTCATCACCAAAACGGACGAAGCGGTTTTGGTTTTTTCGCCAAGCCCTTTCAA
>JAVBRP010000252.1:0-25950 GCA_031547815.1 Bacteroidales bacterium
TCCACAAAAGCAAACTTTTGCGCTGTCGCAGGTATTACTGCAAGTACGGTCAACACGGATAGAATGATTATCTTTCTCATCTTAAAAATCATTAAAATTATTTATATAAAACATTTTCTACAGCGTGCCTGACAAAAACATCAAGCGATTCGCCTTTCTTCTTTGCCTGTATAACGGCTTTCAAATGCATCTCGGGTGACAGTTTAACGTGCAGTATACCCGAAAACGGTTTTTCGGGTTTTATGTTATCCTGCATACAATCTTCTAAATAACCGTCTACAGCCGCTTTAAAATCGGCTTTGAGTTCATCTAAAGTTTGTCCTTCGAATGCAATATAAATTTTTTCCAATCCGAGCAACTTTCCGTGAAGACAATTATCTTCGAGCGAAAATTCCACCGAACCGAAATAACCTTTATATTCCAAGATGCCGGCATTGTCGTTTATCTTAACCTTGCTCATCAGCTTGATCTTTATTCTCCAATAATTCACATTCAACCAACGCCTCGTGTATCATATCCAAAACATATCTCTTTAATATCTTGTCAGGGTGTGGTTTATGAAATTTTATCACTGCTCCTATCTCCTCATTTATAAATCTGACAGCCGACCCGGAGGTTTTCCCCGTTTTTTGTTCAAAAAAACCGAATATTTTGAGAAGTTTCACGGCTTCATCAAAAGTAAAGTCTTTCGGAAATTTTTCGAATCGTTCGATTAACTTTTCATCTTTACTCACTCGACGAAAATTTGGTCAGGATGTTTGTTTCGGATACAAACCTGTTAATGATAAAACAATGTGTTTATCCTCTTTTTTCGATACAATTAAAATTGTTGTCCGAGAATAAATTGGAATGCCTGTTTTTGACCCGGGTCGAAACCGTATCCCCAATCGATCCCCAACATACCGAACATCGGGAGGAAAGCGCGAACGCCGATACCTGCCGTACGTTTCAAATTGAACGGACTGAACGTTTTAAAATCGTACCATGCGTTACCGGCTTCGGCAAATGCCACCACATATATGGTGGATGCGGGTTGCATGATCACCGGATAGCGCAATTCGATATTCGCCTTGGTATAGATGTTCGCCTTCGTGAACGGATTGCTTGCTGTCGACTCCGGCGAAAAAGGTGTCAAAGAACCGTCTTCATACCCTCTCATGGGAACAATTTCTATGCCATACATTTGATAGCCTTGCATACCCGATCCCCCCATGTCGAATCCTTCGTAAGGCGAATACCCGGTTTTTTTCTGATAATACCCCAAATAACCGAACTGATAGTTGGTAGCCAGCACCAATTTGTCCACCAAATTGAGATACCACGAGGCTTTGAATACCCATTTATGATATTCGATCCATTTGTATTTTTCGGCTTTGGTGGCCGAATTATAATTAATGTCGTTGAACAGCGACCACGGCGGAGTTGCGTGTACGCTCAATGATATGTTCGACCCGCTGCGCGGATAAATGGGCTGATCTTGCGAGTTGCGACCGAAAGTGACGCCGAAGTTGACGTTGTTGGACGTACCGTTGTCGAAGCCCAAGCTGTAATACCCGCGGCCATCCCAATCTTTCACTTGGTAGCGCATGTACGACACGTCGGTCGACAGCATGAAATAGTCGTCGGGCCATTTCAACATGCGCCCCAAACCAACGGTGACGCCGCTCGATTTGTAAAATTGGTCGGCGCCTTCGGTAGTCCAATAATACGATCGGTTGGTCATTTTCGAGTGATAGAGCGACACGGAGAGGGTATTCCTCCGTTTTCCGCCCAGCCACGGTTCCACGAAAGTGATGTTGTACGATTGATAATATTTTCCGTTGGATTGCAACGACAAGCCGAGCGTTTGCCCGTCGCCCGAAGGAACGGGCCGCCAAGCCTTCGGATCGAACATCCGCGAAGCGGCGAAGTTGTTGAACCGCACCCCGACGCGCCCGATGAACATGCCGCCGCCGAACCCGGCCGACAGTTCCAGCTGGTCGTTGGCTTTTTCTTCCAAAACGTAAGTGATGTCCACCGTTCCGTTTTGCGGTTTGGGGGAAATGTCGGGCTGCAATTTTTCGGGATTGAAGTGCCCCAATGTGGCCAACTCGCGAATATCCCTCATCAGGTTCGATTTGCTGAACAGATCGCCGGGGCGAACGCGCAGTTCGCGGCGCACCACGTGTTCGTTGGTTTTGTTGTTCCCTTTGATCATCACCCGATCGATGGTAGCCTGTTCACCCTCGTAAACACGCATTTCCACATCCACCGAGTCGTTGTCGATACGAATTTCCACCGGAGTGATGCTCGAAAACAGATAACCGTTGTCGGTATACAGCGAGCCTACGGCATCTTCGTCGACATTGAGCCGCTTTTGCAAACCGAGCTGGTCGTACACATCGCCCTTGTTGAAGCCCAACACTCTTTGCAAATCGAAGGTGGAATATTTGGTGTTGCCCACCCACGTGATGTTGCGGTAATAGTATTTGCGTCCTTCGGTGGTGCGGATGTGCAATACGACGCGATTATCCTTCACGAAAGTGATGGAGTCGTTGATGATTTTGAAATCGCGATAACCGTTTTTGTTGTAGAACTCCGCCAATTTGGTTCGGTCTTCCTTAAAATTGGCAACCACATATTTTTTGCCTTTGAAAATGTTGAAATTCCACTTCAATTGCTTGGTCTTTTTCATGACCCTGCGCAAACGCTTGTCTTTAAATTCCTTGTTGCCGATGAAATCGATTTCGGCGATTTTCACCTTCGAGTGTTTGTTGATGATCACCCGCAACGATACTCTGTTCACGGCAGTGGTATCGTTTTTTTGAATGAATTCGGTGCTTACGTTGTAATACCCTTTCTCGCGATAATGCTTCGTGATGATGGTTTTGATGTTGTTGAGCACATTTTCGGTAAGTTGATTTCCCGATTTGATGTTTAGCTTTTCGTTCAAATCTTTCACCTCGCCTTTACGGACACCTTCGATGGTCATTTTCGACAGGCGGGGCCGTTCGCGCAATACGATTTCGAGAAATATGACGCTGCCTTCAATCTTTGTTGCAACGATCTTTACGTCCGAGAATAAGCCCTGATCCCAAAATTTCTCCACCACCTTGGTGATGTCGTCGCCCGGAACGGTGATCTTGCGCCCGACTTCCAACCCCGACATGCTGACCAATACATTGGCATCCAAAAATTTCACTCCCGAGACGGTTACTCCTCCGATGATATATTCTTGCGCATTGGAATAGTCCATTACGGGCAGGCTCGAATAGTCTTCGGGTTCCTGCGCGTGGAGGCTTCGGAAGAGAAAGGCTGACAAGAGAATAAAACAAAGTGTTACTTTTTGCAACATATTACCGGTTTTCTGTTTGTTCATGAGGGTTTAACTTGTTCGCTCGTTTTACCGAACCGCCGTTCTCTTTTTTGAAAGTCGACAACGGCTTTATAGAAATCTTCTTTTCTGAAATCGGGCCACAGCGCGGGCGTGAAATACAATTCGCAATAGGCGATCTGCCACAGCAGGAAATTGCTGATGCGGCATTCGCCGCCGGTGCGGATCATCAATTCGGGATCGGGTATATTTCGGGTGTTCAAATATCCGGAAAAAATATCTTCGGTAACGGGAGCGCTTAGCTTTCCGGCCGCAACATCGGCATGGAGCCGATTGACGGCGTCGACAATTTCGCTGCGCCCGCCGTAATTCAATGCTAAAATCAACTTCAAACCCGTGTTGTGCGCCGTTTTTTCGATGGCGGCGTTTAATTGTTCGGCCACCTTTCCCGACAAGCGATCGGTATCGCCGATGGTCGTGAGCGAAATATTGTTTTTCAGGAGCGTCGGGGTTTCGGTGTGCAACGAAGAAACCAGCAAAGACATCAATGCGTTTACTTCGGCTTTGGGGCGATTCCAATTTTCGGTCGAAAAAGCGTACAGTGTCAGAAAGCCGATTCCCGATTCGGCAGCGGCTTCCACAACCTCTCGTACGGCTTTTACGCCATTCTTGTGTCCGAATATCCTTTGATTGCCTTTCTTTTTTGCCCATCGCCCGTTGCCGTCCATAATGATGGCAACATGCCGGGGCAATTTGTCTGCAATTATCTTGTCTTTATAGGTCATCTATCTGTATGTGCTTTGTTCTTGAAACGCGGGGCAAGGTATGTTTTTTTCGAATATCCTGAATGTCACAAAAATACCCGCAAACGAATACCAATCGTTATTGTGCGACGATGAATACGAGCCGTCGGGCCCCGGATTCAAAACGCCGTCCAACGTATCGGTGAAGGTCTTGCGCAGGCCCCATTCGCATCCCATCCCCACTTTTTCGTTGATGCGCCATTTGTACCCCACTCCGAAGGGGATCGTCACATGGCCCGACGCATCGTCGGCCGTGGACGAGAGGATGAACGAATACCCGATTCCTCCGAAAAGATACGGCGTATGCGCTTTTTTCCGCCGATCGCCGGTAAACGGCAAAAAATTGAATTCGTACCCGACATGGCAGTCCAACAAAGAGGTTTCAAAACTTTTTCCTCTCATTTGCTGATATTCGTTATCGAAATCGGTATCGTCGCCTTGCAGCTTACCGTAAAACAGGTTGACACGCAAACAATGGTGTTCGGTGAAATTGTGTTTTACTAATGCGCCGAGCGACAATGCCGGACGATAGAACTGCCGGCGGGGATTGATGTCGCCCAAATAATAGGACACACCGCCGAACACACCGCCGTCGGTATTCGGCCGAAACATCTGTCCGTTGGCGTAAGTCACTACTCCCATACACCAAACAACTGTATACCCGATTAATTGCAATTTTTTTTGTATCCGGCAGGTTGACATAATGTCCTAAAATCAAAAAACGAAACGTAAAAAGTTTCGTTTTATTGTTTTCCGACAGGTATTCTTATCTATCATCACCATCTGCTGCTCCGACGTGAAGGTCTTTTTCTTCCGCCCACAAACTGCATTTTATAAATGGCGTGCAAGGTGGTAAAGTAATACGTGTCGTCGGATTTTGACCAATCGGTGGAAATTCCGTCAAGGTAATCGGACGTGGTAAACCTTCGCCCGATCTCGAATCCTACCGCCCAAAACTGATCGATGTCCGAGCGTACGCCCAATCCGTACGGTATCACGACTCCGGCGGTGGTTGTTTTGGTATATTCGCCTTTTACCAACGGGCGACCCTGCGTGTCGAGCGTCGGCAACGAAAGAACTGCGCCCACGCCGGCAAATGCATACACTCTGGTCATCATCAATTGCGAACCTCTCAGCCCTCTCCTGTGCGACAAAAGAGTACCTATACAGGCTCTCGATCGGAAAAAGTTACATTCAATCTGGCCCGAAAGCTCGAACATCCACGCTTTATACGAATAATTTCTCAGGTCGTTGATCGAGCCTGCATCTTCACCCGCCGCCATGGCGGCAAACAGGTTCAACTTGCCGGAGAATAACTCGTTTATATTCGTTCGTCCCGCAAGATACAATACAGGTCGTGTTTGAGAAAATTGAATATCTTTCAATCCGCCCCAATTATCTTTGGTGGCCGCCCCGCCGAGATCACCGAAAACATTGACCGCGCCGATACCTCCATGTATTTCGTATATCTTATTCCGTCTTCCGAGCTGGGCGGTCGCCGTAAGCTCGCAAAACATCGCTAAGATACCGATGAAGGCGATGATCCTTGTAGACATATTCATTCGTTTTCAAAAAGCAAAAGTAATCAAAAAGGTATAACAGACAAAATAACGACAAAAATATTACTTTTTTTGAAATATTTACACTCGATCACTTTTTTATCCGATGACGCCGTGATCGGAAGGTTCGGGTTTATCAACAAAGCAGATAAATTGCAAATGCCTTGTTTCCATACAGGTTACTGCCTGATCCAGGCGCTGCCGAATACGAAGTAGAAAGCAAACCCTTCGGGGCCCCACGCAAAGTCCATGCCCATGCGCAGATTCAACCGGCGAGCAATCAAGTAGCGGAATCCGGCGCCGCCTGCATACGCCCATTCGGCATCGCTGAATGACGAAAAATCGTCGAACGCTTTTCCGACACCGCCGAATGCGGTTAAGCTCCAGCGACGATACAAATCCCATCGTTCTTCCAACTCGGTCAACCCGGTGAGTTTACCCGCGTATCGAGCCGTCGGGATGCCGCGCATGTCGATAAACGGACGCAAATAGAACGGCTGGTCGCCGGCAATCTGCTGTATGTCGAAACGAAAGCCGTTGACCCATTTATCCATGATCGGGATATACCAGTAGAACGCTTCCTCGAATTGCCCGTAATTGTAGTCGCTCCCGAAAATTTTATTGCTCCAGTCCGCATTTATGTTGATTTTGAACCCGCGGTTGGGTGTAAAAGTATTGTCGCGCTTGTCGAAACTTCCTTTAAGACCAAATTTGCCGACATTTCCGCTGAAATCGTCGCTTATCTTTTCCGCAATTTTTTGATTCAATTCATTGATCAAATTCCATTGCGACAGGCTTCCGCTCACCACTTCCACATCGGAATGCATGAACATGTATTCCACTCCCAGCGTATACCGTGGATCTTTCAATTCCCGCACCAGCGACAGATATACGGGCACGCCTTTGATGTTGAATTCCACGCCGATGTCTTTATTCGCCTTGTCTACCGTAAAGTAATAATCCATATTCACGTCCATATAGGCTCCGCCGACCACGTAGCGCATTTTCCACTTGGGAATGGCGGCCATTCGACCTGCGCCCGCGGCCCAACTGCCGTTGAGCGTGTAACCTCCGAATGCCGCGGTAGTATTCGGAGGCATCGGATATATCCTTCCGTTGGCCTGCACCGGTTTGTTCTGTTTGATGAAAATAGGCACCAAAGCCCCGCCGAATCCGCCCAATGCCGGTTCGGTGATGAAAAGCGGCATCGGAATAAACCCGTTGTATTCGATGATCCATTCGCTCAAGTCGAACGCCCCGTCCTGCGGATCCCTGAAACTCAACTTGTGCTTTTCCCGGTTTTCGGATGCAGTATCTTGGGCTGACATCGGGACGAAAATGAACAAGCAACATATTGCCGGTATGATGAATATATTCTTACATGCGTGCTTCATAAAACTTGTTTGACGGTTAATTTTTTTTCATGTAACATTTGAAAAGTGATTTTTGTTTGACAACAACAAAAACAAAATCAACTCCGATGCCGCAAAATGTTCAATAATTGATGTTTCGGTTTTATGTCAATTGTTATTTTTTGTACACAAAAAATAATGAAAATTATTTCGAAAAAAAATTAATCCTCACTGTTGCCTGTTTCGGAAATTTTGTTTACATTTGAGGCGATAATAACAGACTTTTGCCTGTGAAAGTTTAGTATCACGTTTTATCCGCTACCGATGAAAAAAAAGAAAATGGTATTGAAATATGCAGGGTTATGCATCGGCTTATGCATTTATTCGGCCCGTTGCAAGGCGGGAAACGACAATTACCCTTTGGGAGCGCGTTCTTCGGGAATGGCCGAAGCCTCGGTTGCGACGGCGGACATTTGGTCGTCGGCCAACAATCAAGCGGGGTTGGCTTATCTCACACAAACCGCCGCAGCCTTGTACTACGAAAACAGATTGAACGTTAAAGGTTTGGCGGTTCAGGCCGGAGCGGTTGCCGTTCCCGTCAAATCGACCGTCATCGGCTTGAATTATCGGTATTTCGGCTATTCGCAATACAACGATTTCAAATTCGGACTGGCAATTGCGAAGAAACTCGGCGAAAAGTTCGCTCTGGGCGTGCAGATGGATTATTTCCGAACCCGCATGGCGCAGGAATACGGGAGTTTCGACAATTTGTGCGGCGAAGTCGGCTTGTTATGCGAACCTGTCGAGAATTTGACCATCGGGGCGCACGTATTCAATATTTTCCGCAACAAACAAAGCGCCAATCCGGGCGAATGCATTCCGACGGTCATGCGTTTCGGCGCGGGATACACGATTAAAGAAAAGGCGACGATCAGTCTGGAAACGGAAAAGGACTTGCGGATGCGTGCCATTTTCAAAGGCGGGTTGGAATTTGTGCCGATTGCCAACCTGTTTCTGCGATGCGGCGTTTCTACCGGGCCGATGAACCAATACGCATTCGGGCTTGGATATGTTTGGAATCGCTTCGGTATCGATTTGGCTTTCTGCCGGCACAAATTTTTGGGCTACAGCCCGCATATTTCTCTCGTAGCAAAACTGTGATCCATACATTTATGGGGTAAGATACGCATACATCGGTGTTGTTTGTTTGCTGCTTTCGTTCGGTGCGAAAGCCCAGGAAAATGTTGCCGCCGGCGAAATGTTGCGTTCGCTTTTGACGGATATTGCCGCACAAAGCGAGGAAGAACAGGATACGGAGCAAATGCTCGAATTGTTGGAAGATTTGGCCGAAAATCCCGTTCATATCAACCAAGCGACTTTTGAGGATGCGGCAAGAATTACGTGGCTGACCGAATTTCAAATCAAAAGTTTGCTGGATCACGTAAAGACGCGCGGCCCGATTCTTTCGCATTACGAAATAGCTTATCTGTACGGATTTACACCCGAATTGGCGCAAACGCTGGTGCCGTTCATTTCGTTGGATAAAAAGGCGGAAACGACAAGTTTCAAGCCCGAACGAGCGCTTCGTTACGGCAAGAATAAGCTGATTGCGGGAGCGCAAACCGTGCTTCAGGAGCAGGAAGGCTATCGGCGACCCGACTCCGTTGCCAATCGATATGCGGGAAGTCCCGTCAAGGCATATTTGCGCTATACGTTCGGATATGCCGACCGGCTGTATTTCGGGATCACTGCCGAAAAGGATGCCGGCGAAGCCTTTTTTCGCAAGAATAATCCTCACGGGTTCGATTTCTATTCGGCACATTTACAACTGAATACCAAAGGTCGATTGAAGACGTTGACGCTGGGCGATTTTCGCGCCGATTTCGGGCAAGGGTTGGTGTTGTGGTCGGGGCTAAGCTACGGCAAAAGCGCCATGGTGCTGAATGCGATGCGCTATAATGCGGGCTTTAGGAAATACGGCTCGGCGGACGAGAATCGTTTCATGCGGGGAGCGGGCGCAACGTTTCGTGTCAACCCGTTTGAAGTGAGCGTTTTTTATTCGCGCAAAGCGATCGATGCTACCGTCGCGACAAGCGACGAAAGCGGGAAAACGCTTACGGTGTCGTCGTTCCCTACCGACGGCTATCATCGCACTCCGAGCGAGACGGCGAAGAAGGATGCGGTGACGGAACAAATCGCGGGCGCCAACGTTTCGGTGACGCGAACAGATTGGCACGTCGGCGCCACAGCCGTTTATTACGATTATGATGCGATGTTGGTTCCCAATCCGTACATTTACAACCGATTTGCCTTCACGGGAAGTTCGAACGCCAATTACGGCCTCGATTTTCGGTTTCGCTTGGGCGATGCCGTATTTTACGGCGAGCAGGCGTTGAGCCGCAACGGCGCTTTCGCGACGCTGTGCGGCATACAGATGCTTATCGGCGAGCATTTCGGGGTAAATGTTCTGTACCGGAATTATGCCAAAAATTATCATGCTTTGTACGGGATGGCGTTGGGCGAAAACTCGCGCAACAACAACGAGGAGGGTTTTTACTTGGGTTGGAACTGGACGCCGGGCGGCCGATGGCGTTTTTCGTCGTATTGCGACGTATTTCGTTTTCCATGGCTGCGCTATCGCGCCGATGCGCCGACATTCGGTCGCGATGCTTTGTTGCAGGCCGATTATACGCCTTCGCGAAATACCAAAATGTACCTTCAGGCGCGCTGCAAGGAAAGGGAAGAAAACGCGACGGAGCCGATCGTCGGCGATGTGACGGGCGTTCGGACGGCATCGGCAAAAATGGTTTTTTCGCATCAAATCGTTGAAGGTTGCGGCATCGGCAACCATCTGGAGGTGAAGAATTACCGAAAAGAAAGTGTGTCAAGCAACGGATATTTCATCGCGCAAGACGCCTACGTTACGTTCAGCACATTTAAACGCTACCCGTTGCGCATTACGGTGCGTTATGCGATTTTCGATACGGAGAGTTACGATTCGCGCATCTATTCGTTTGAAAATGACATGCTCTACGCTTTCAGCATTCCGGGATTTTCCGATCGGGGAACGCGCGCGTTTTTGCTGTTGAAATATTCGCCGGGCAAACATTTCGATTTGCGTTTCAAGTACGCGACAACGCATTATGTCGATAGAGATGTTATCGGCAGCGGATTGAACGAAATTCGGGGAAGCCGTTATTCGGAAATAAAGTTTCAGATGGTGTGTAAGTTTTAGAGTTATGCTGAAACGAATCGGATAACATTTGACTTTCGAAAGTTTCGATTATACTTCTCGCGGTATAATTTTGTGCTTTGCGCCTTGGCGTCTTTGCGAGAGAATAATCACGCAAAGACGCCAAGACGCAAAGCGAGGGAAAATACAAATGCATGAAACTTGGCCGTGCAAGGTATAATTTTGTATCCGATTCATTTTATATGAAATAATTGCGGGATATCTTTCCCTCCGGGCACTCCTGTCTGCGGTTTAGAAATCCAAACTCAGCGAGAAGTAGAAAACGCGCGGCAGCACGATTTTGTTTTCGATGCCCCAAGCCCAATCGAAGCGCATGAAATAGCCGAACAACTGCGCGCGCAACCCGAATCCGTATCCGTAAACGATCGGATCGCGGCCCGTTTCGATAGTTACTTTGATGGTTGCGGGATCTTCCTTGTCATAAATCACTTCATAGTCGTATGCGCTGGTTTTCCGGAAAGGCGATACGCCCGACCAGGCGGTTCCCATATCGAAGAATCCGACCAATTGCAGGCTCGACCAAAAGTTAGATAAAGGATATTTCGAAAAATATTGGATGAAGGGCCAACGTATCTCGTTGTTCATCAATGCAAAATTGTTCCCGTTGCGGATGTTTTGAATAAACCCGCGCATATCGGTCGCCAGCGTTTGGTAAGCGTAATTTTCCTGATTATCAACGGGAACAGAACGATCGTACACCGGTTTATCGGTGAAGAAAGTGATCCAATTGTCCACGCTGCCCAAATAGTAAAGCAGGCGGCTGCGGCCGAACGATGTGCTTGCGGCAAAACGGCTTGCCCAAATCAGGTTACGGTGCAACACCTGATAGTGTCGGAAATCGGCGCCGAGTACAAACAAATCGGAAATGCCGTCGTTCAATTTCCAGTAAGTTTCGCCGAAAATCTTGTAACGCCATCCGCTCGGAATATTGATGCCGATTTTCCGCGTATTGTCAAAAATCGCCTCCAACTTCAACCCCGCCCACATACGGTGATAGCCGGGAAAAGTGCGCGGCGACACGGGAAGCTCGCCGTTCGTTTGAAACACCGTGCGGTCGTCGCGGAATGTTGCCGTACCTTTCAACGCAAAAGTCTGCGTAAACGGATAGCGCAACACGTAAAACAGCTCGTGCGTATGTGTTTTCAGCGGGAAAGACAATCCGAGCAATTCATCGTAAGCATAATTCTCAAACGCCTGACGGTGGAAAATAATTTGCCGATCAAGCCGTCTTTTCAGGTTTTCGAAACTCAGCAAGTATTCATTGCTTTCGAAATCAAGCCCGAAACGCACGCCCCCGATGAGCTTGTAATCCTCGAAAAGATCATTGGCGCCCAGCATGAACAACATATTAAATCCGGGATTGTAGTACACCGCTCCGCCCGTATATGCCTGATAAGAAGCCTCAAGGAAACTGAAATCGACTTGAGAAACCAAATAATTCGGATAAAAAGCGGTTTGATAGATACGGATTTTATTGCGCTCGGCTTTTATCGAATCGTTTTCCAACTGAAAATCGCTCAGTTCGAAATCGTTTTGGTAAAAATTCAACTTTTCGGCCTCAAACACATAACGATAAATATTCACATGATCCATGTCGAACTTGATCGTGTCGCCTTCGGGCGTCAGGATATTTCCGTCTTCGAGGAGAATGGCGGGAATGGCGGTTTTGGCAATATTCGCGATACTGTCGGCAACCCTGCCTTTCCGCACCGTCTCTTTTCTGAAATCCGTCAGCGGAACGGTATCGGGGACGTTTTCCGTAACCGGCGTACGATACATACCGTAACGCCCTTTCTTGCGGAACAGATCCACACTTTCGCCCGCCTTCGGGTTAATATCCTGATCGAGAATGCTGCGCGTATAAGCGGTTGCCGGTTTCGAATCGGCAGTGTAACGATAATGCACGGCAGTGTCGACAAAATTGATAACGCTGTCGAACGAAGTAACATAACGATTGATCACTCCGGTTTGATCGCTCAGAAAGGCATAACGGTTTTTGTCCAACTCCGCGGGGTCCGTTTGGTTGGTATACGGCTCGTCGGCAAGCGAAATTAACGATCCGGAATTGCGCGCATAATCGTATACAAACAAACTTTTGTACGGAGACAATCGTCGCAACGTACCGCCTTCGAAACGAATGGAATCGTCGCTGCGGTTGGAGGTGAAAATGATCTTCCGACCGTTATCGATAAATATGGGATTGAGATCGTCGGCCATATCGTCGGTAACGGCTTGGTTGGTGCCCGAGGCCAAGGTATGCACGAAAATATCCGACCGTCCGAAACGGTAGGCCGACATCACCAACTTGCCTCCGTCGGGAGAAAAATCGACGTCGAAGATTTTTTCGAAATAAAGCAGATTTCGTGTCGAGCGTTCCTTGGCGGGAACGTCGTAGAAAGTCATTTTTATTCCGCCCTTTTCTTCGTAGACGAACAAAAGGATGTCGCTCGACGGATGCCAGGCCAGCACGGGATAGGAATAGTCCTGAATCTGCTCCAGCTTTTGCTCGCGCTTGAAAATTCGCCGCTGCTTGCCCGTTTCCATATCGCGAAGCCAAATCCGATATTGCCCCATGTCGTTGGTCACGTAAGCCATATAACGCCCGTTGGGGCTTATTTTCATTTTTTCGTACACGCGATTTCTTTTCGGACGTTTCAACTCCGCCGGCGTGTCGGGATACGGGTTTGTATCCTCTTTCGTGTACATTTCGGTGTAAAACTTCCGCCATTCCTTGGTCAGAGCTTTCAAGTCGCTGCCCAAAACAGCCATAAAGCCGCTTTTGACGCTTTTGTTGAGACGCGTGATGTATACGATGTTTGAGATTACGGCCGGACCGTATTCCTTTTCGATGAATCGCCAGAACGAATGCCCCGCCCAAACAGCTTCTTCGCCCGTCAACCGCGTAAACTGGTTGTAGCGGCCGCTGAGAACCCCGTCTTTAATGCGGTCGTCCATTTCCACATTCCACGATTCGGATACGTACGACATCAGCCCGTCGTGGAACCATGCGGGAATATTGATGGTGGCCGACGAAGCCATATTCGCCCGCAAAGCGCTTCCGTAGATCATTTCGTTGACGATGACTTCGGCAATGGCCGCACGTATCTGCTTGTCGAATGAAGTATGGTCGCCGTCGAAATACAGAAAGACCTTGTTGTCGATAATGCGCGTCACACCGCCCGTGTTGTACTCGTCGATACCTGTTATCAAGCCGATGTTGCCTTGGCGGAAGTCTGTCAACTTGTTGTAAACGATGAAGATAATCCGTTTCTCGATGATATAGTCGAACAGACCTTCGATGCGATCCAATTCGGGCGTGGCTACGGTTTCGGTATACTTCGCCAATTCGTTGCCGTCCTGATTGAAATAAATGTCGAAACGTTCGAAACGATAGTACGACCAATAAAAATCGTTGAATTGAACCCGGTTTTTACCGAATGTCATCTGATGTCCGTTGTAAAACTGCCCGAACACGGCGCCGCCTCCCGTTCCCGTAAGGAGAAGAACGACAATAATAATCTTCCGATGCAAAACTCGCAACAACAAATTCATCCGTGTACGGCTATTTTATACATCCGACCTGCAAATCTACACGCTTTTTTGAAAAAAAACAAGTTTGCCGAATTTGTCCCGGTATTCGGCGGCATTTGAAATACCGTAACATTGTGGAACCAAACTTGCGAGTTCAACGAAGTTAATTTCAAATTATAGATTCGACGAAAATAAAAAGCGGCAATTGCATTGCCGCTTAATGTAACAATATATTTTTTCGTCCGCTGACAAACCGGGCGAAATTATTTTGCCGATTCCGCTTTTTCTTCGGGACGCATTACCACCTGTATGACATTTCCTTGCGTCAACGCCTTTTTGGCTGCTTTGTGCACGCTTTCGGGGGTGATGCCGTTCACAGCCTTTTCGTAGTCGGTGTAACGGTCGATCCCTTCCCGATAATATTCGCTCAAAATGTACATGTACCACTGGTTTTCCTTTTGGTTGTCCTTGAAGGTTTTCAACCAGTATTTTTTCGCATTTTCCACATCTTCGGCTTCCGGGCCGTTCTTCACCAACTTATCTATCTCGTCGTAAATGATCCGGATCATTTGATCGGCGAGCTTTGGATCGGTGTTAAAGCTCATGTCCAAAGTGTAATTGCGGTTCGGTTCGCGGTAAACGCCCATGCCTACGCCAACTCCGTAGGTAGCGCCCTGTTCTTTGCGGATGGTTTCCAAGTAGCGTTTATTCAACACTTCGCGGATGCCCATCATATTCATGATGTCGACCAAATCGAACTTTGTCGATCCGCTGTAACGGATGCGCGCCGAGGTTTTCGGGGTCAGCATCGGATAGTCGAAATCGACGTCGGTTTTGCCTTTCGGAACTTTGATCCCCAAATCTTTCCACTTTTCTTTCGAATTTAATCCCGGCAAGGATGCAATATATTTTTCGACCATCGGTTTGATCTCGTCTTCGGTGAAACTTCCGACAAAGAAAAACACGAAATCGCCGGCATCGGCAAAGCGTTCCTTGTAAATCTTTTGAATGGAGGTCAAATCGACTTTATCGAAATCCGATTCGTTGGCGGGCTTTCTGCGCGGGTGTCGGCCGATGGTGACCCACGAAGCCGAGTCGGAGAAGTGATTGGCCGGATCGTTGGCCTTTTGCCGTAACGCTTCCTTTCCGCGCTGCATGGTGGTGGTGAAGATTTCCGGATCGAAGCGCGGCCGTGTGAATCGCAAATACAACAGTTGGAACATGGTTTCCATGTCCTTTCGCGACGAACTGCCGTTTACCCCTTCGAAAATTTCGCTGATGTAGGGATACGCGGAAGCGGTTTTCCCCGCCAGCACCTTATCCAGATCGGTATAGTTGAAATCGCCGATGCCGCTCATCATCGCGATGGAGGTGGCGTAACGGCACGAAAGGAAATCGCGGTCGCTCACCAACGACGATCCGCCCCAACTGAATGCCGACATAAGTATTTGATCGTCTTTATGTTTTGTGGGATAAACAATAACTTTGGCGCCGTTGCTCAACGTCCATTCTACGGCTTCGAAAGGTTTTTTCAGTTGTTTTGTTTTCACGATCGTTCCGTTTGCCGGAAGGTTGTCTATCAATTTCTTGCCGGAAACCTTATCGGCGTAAGCCGCGATATTTTCCGAGCGAACGTCCGCGAACATTTTCTTGATTTGATTGTCGGCCAGCAGTTGGTTTTTATCGTTGTCGGACACCGATTGGGTAACGACGATATTATTGTCGGGAAACAGGCTTTGGGCTTTTGCGTTGACCTCTTCGAGCGTTATGACCGGCAATACGCTGCGGGTAAAATTGTAGGTATACTCGATCGAGGGTATCGAGTTGTTTCCGAGAAAATGGCTCATATACGGGCTTAAAAAAACATTGTTGTCCCTGTTGTTCCGCTCGTTGTACGATCGTTCTTCGGCATTCAGAACATTCGCCTTCGCCCGTTCCAATTCCGGAGCGGTGAATCCGTAACGTTTCACGCGCTCCAGTTCCGTAAGCAGTATTTTGAACGCTTGCGGAGCCTGATCTTTTTTGGCCGCCACCGAACCCCAAAAAACGTTTCTGTCGGCCATCCACGGGGAATAGTAACCCGAAATTCCGGTAAACGGCTGGTCTTTATTCATGTACAGTTCGGTGATTCTTGCCGAGAGCATCGTGTTGATCAAACGGTCGACCCGATTGCCGTACATGTATTTTTCCTTGTCCCTGTCTGCCGGCTTAACGCCTTCATGTTTGTACAGCAAGCGTATGTTCAGGTTCCCGGCTTCGGGGTCGACGGCGCTTCCGGTCATCAAGGCAGTATTGTCGGGTATCTCGTATTCGGGCACCGTGATCGGCGTTTGCGGTTTCGGAATCTTGCCGAACAGTGCTTTTACTTTCGCTTCCATCTTGTCGGGATCGAAATCGCCAACAATAATCAACGCTTGCAGATCGGGACGATACCATTTGCGGTAAAAATCGAGAATGTCGGTCATTTTAAATGTGTTGAGCACATCGATGTCGCCGATTACGTTGCGTTTTGCGTATTGCGAATTTCCGTACATCACGGGGCGCAGCTGTTCGGAAATACGGAATTGATAGCCGCCGTAGGTGCGCCATTCCTCGCGTATGACACCGCGTTCCTTTTCCAACGCTTCCGGGTCGAACAGAAAGCTCCCCGACCAATCGTGCAAAATCAGCAACATGCTGTCAACAACCTGTTCCCGTTCCAACGGTATGGCCGAAAGCATGTAGCACGTTCTGTCGATGCTCGTGTAGGCATTGAGATTGGCTCCGAATTTGATCCCGTTTTTTTCGCAATACTTGGTGATCGCGTCGCCCGGGAAGTTCGTGGTTCCCTTGAAGGCCATGTGTTCGGTGAAGTGCGCCAATCCGTTTTGGCGATCTTCCTCCAAAACCGCGCCCGCGCGTTGCACGATGTACATGTTTGCACGGTTGGCGGGCTTGCCGTTTTTACGGATGTAATAAGTCATCCCGTTTTCCAATTTTCCGTATTTTACGTCCGGATCAATCGGCACAACGGCTTTCGGATCATAGCTTTGCGCGACGACGCCGACGAAAAACGGCACTCCGAGTAAGAAACAAAGAATTTTTTTCATGTTGTCAAGATTTTAAGTGGTCTGTTGCGTGAATAACCATCGGCAAATATAAACTAATTTTTAAAAATCTGTTAAACACGGATTGTTTTTTTTCAAAAAAAATGTTTTATTCCGCCTGCTTTTTCCGATCATTTCACTATTCTTATTTATACTCAATAAAAATTATTCCTTTTTTATGTACCTTTGCAACCGTATTCAGAAAATATGCATTTATCCGATTTACAGACCGGCGAAAAGGCCGTCATCGTGAAAGTAAGGGGGCGCGGTTCGTTCCGCAAGCGAATCATGGATATGGGCTTTATCAAAGGCATGGACGTGGAGGTGATCCTGAACGCGCCGTTGAAAGACCCGATCAAATACCGGGTGATGGACTATGAGGTGTCGTTGCGCCGCAGCGAGGCCGCACTGATCGAAGTGGCGGCGAGCGAAGACCGTGCGGAAGAAGAAGTTTCCGGCAACGGCCACGAAACATTTTCCGAATCGGTATACCGCGAATTGCCCTACGCCGCATCCAAATATATCCATGTTGCCCTGGTGGGAAATCCCAACGCGGGGAAAACATCGCTGTTCAACGTGGCTTCGGGCGGGCACGAGCATGTGGGCAACTACGGCGGCGTGACGGTCGAGTCGAAGGAAGGAACGTTCAAACACAAAGGCTATACGTTCAAAATCGTCGATCTGCCCGGCACTTATTCCCTGTCGGCCTATTCGCCCGAGGAAATATTCGTGCGCCGCTACATCACCGAGCAGTCGCCCGACATCATCATCAACGTGGTGACGGCTTCCAACTTGGAGCGCAACCTGTACCTCACCACGCAACTTATCGACATGGACGCTTACATGGTGATTGCGCTCAACATGTACGACGAGCTGGAAAAGAGCGGCAGCACGTTCGATCACGAAACTTTCGGCAAGATGATCGGGGTGCCCGTGATCCCGACGGTATCGACTCGCGGGCGCGGCGTGGTGGAACTGTTCAACCGCATCATCGATGTGTACGAGGAGCGCGAACCTTACATGCGGCACATCCACATCAACTACGGCGAGGTGCTCGAAAAAAGCATCGCCAAGGTGCGCAAGGATTTGAAGGAAAAAGCCGATATCGAGAAGATACATTCCAAACGCTACTTGTCCATCACTTTGCTGGAGCACGATCGCGAAACCGAGCGCTTTGTGGGCGCTCTGCCGGTGCACGAAGAGATTTTCCGCACACGCGACGCCGAAACCGAACGGATAGAACACGTTCTGCACGAGGACAGCGAATCGGCGTTCACCAACGCGCGATACGGCTTCATTTCGGGGGCGCTCAAGGAAACGTTCAAGGAAAGCGCCGAGAAGCAAAAGAGCGTTACCGAACTGATTGATCCCGTGGTGACCAACAAATATTTCGGCTATCCCATTTTCCTGCTTTTCATGTGGCTGATGTTTACGGGCACTTTTGTACTGGGCGCCTATCCGCAGGCGTGGATAGAGGCGGGCGTGGCTTGGCTGGGCGATTTTATCGGAAGCCGCATGGCCGAAGGTTCGCTCAAGGACTTGCTTATCGAAGGCGTCATCGGCGGGGTGGGCGGAGTGATCGTGTTCCTGCCCAACATACTGTTCCTGTATTTCTTTATTTCATTGATGGAAGATTCGGGCTACATGGCGCGCGCAGCGTTCATCATGGACAAGATCATGCACAAAATGGGACTTCACGGCAAGTCGTTTATCCCGCTGGTGATGGGTTTCGGATGCACCGTTCCCGCCATCATGGCCACGCGATCCATCGAAAGCCGCAACAGCCGCATGATCACCATGCTGGTGAATCCGTTGATGTCGTGCAGCGCACGTTTGCCCGTATACATATTGCTGGCGGGAACATTTTTCCCCGGCCATGCGGGTTTGGTGATGTTTCTGCTCTACCTTACGGGAATAGTGCTGGCAGTGCTGATGGCCAAACTTTTCAAACGGTTCCTGTTTCCCGAAGAAGACGTGCCTTTCGTGATGGAACTGCCGCCATACCGTAAGCCCACCGCATTGTCCGTCATTCGCCACATGTGGCAGAAGGGACGCCAATACCTGCAAAAAATGGGAGGCATCATTCTGATTGCATCCATCGTTATATGGTTTCTCGGTTATTTTCCGAGAGAAACGGCATCGGCAAAAAAATACGAAGCGCTTATCGAACAAGCGCAAGGAGCGGGCAACAACGACGAGGTTGTTCGTTTGGAGCACGAACACAAAATGGCGCACCGGGAAGAGTCGTATATCGGGCGCATCGGCAAGTTTTTCGAGCCGGTGCTGCGTCCCATCGGTTTCGATTGGAAAACGACCGTGAGCCTTCTCAGCGGAATGGCCGCCAAAGAAGTCGTTGTCAGCACCATGGGCGTTCTTTATACAGGCAGCGAAGACGACCGGCAGCTTCCCGCAAAATTGAAATCGGCGCACAACCCCGACGGGTCGCCGATATTTACCCCGTTAGTCGCGTTTTGCCTGATGCTTTTCGTGTTGATCTATTTTCCGTGCATCGCCACCGTTACGGCCATCAAAAATGAATCAGGCTCTTGGAAATGGAGCGCTTTCGTTATTTTCTATACCACCGCTTTGGCGTGGTTCATGTCATTTGTAGCAGCCAAAATCGGCGGGTTGTTGGGATTTTGATAATAAACACAAAAAAATACGTTGAAACAAAAATGCTTCAACGTATTTTATATGATGCATGCAAACCTCGCGGCCTGCAATATTATTAGCGAAATCTCGCCGAAAAATTATTTCTTTTCGAAAAAATCTTTTACGCCGTCAACGGCGATAACATCTTCAACAAAAGTGTACGCGCCTGTTTTTTCGGACTTTACCATCTTGATGACTTTGGCCATTCCTTTGCCGGCGCCTTTTTGCCTCAGGGTTGCAACTGCTTTCTTTGCCATGACTTTATACTATTTAATTTCTTTGTGAACCGTTACCTTTTTCAAAATAGGATTGTATTTGCGACGCTCCAACCTGTCGGGCGTATTCTTCCTGTTCTTGGTGGTGATGTAGCGCGACATTCCGGGAAGACCGCTTTCCTTTTGCTCGGTACATTCCAAAATAACCTGAATGCGGTTACCTTTAGCTTTCTTTGCCATTTTATCTTGATGTTTTTATATGAAACCTTTTTCCATGGCTTCTTTCAGCGAAGCCGATATGCCGTTCTTATTGATGGTCCTCAAGCCTGCGGCAGAAACTTTCAAGGTAATCCAACAATTTTCTTCGGGTACGAAGAATTTTTTCACGAACAGGTTGGGATAATATCTTCTTTTGGTCCTTCTTTTCGAGTGCGATACATTGTTACCCACCATGACACTCTTCCCTGTTATCTGACAAACTTGTGACATTATATTGCTGTTTTAATATTTCAAAATGGGAGCGCAAAGGTCGTAATAGAAAATGAATTATTCAAATTTTTTTGAATTTTTATTTCAGTGGTGATGAGATGAAGATTTATTTTGCTGAAAATAAGAACGTAATACTTTTAAAAGATGATTGATTTTGATGATGCGGAGATTTTTTCAAGATTTTTTGGCGTGTCGAATAATCGGCTTTATAAAAAATAGGCGGAAAGATGTTTCCACACGTAAACTCGTACCTCGTTTACTTGGTTTCAATGACGTAGCCGGAAGTACTCAATGGCGAATAAAAGATGTTACGACTCCGCTACGCTCCGCTAACAATGACGTAACCGGGAACCTATCATGTCTCAAAGACCCGGCAGGTCTTCTGCGTCATTGGCAGGCGATAGCCGAAGCAATCTCTAACTTATCAAACGGCGACAACCAAAATTAAAAAATGCTGCTATACGGCCTAAAAAAACCTTTCGATTTCTTCCATCGTCAGAATATGCATCACCGGTTTTCCGGAAGGAGAATAACCGGGTGTCGTGCAAGTAAACAGTTTCTCTATCAGGTGATTTATTTCCTCGTCGGTTAATGTTTGGTTGTAAGGAATGGCCGATTCGCGAGCCAACAACGCCGCCAATCGTTCGCGCCGGTTTTCGAGCATATCCGATTCGGTGTGCCGGTAATCGTCCAACATCTTGCGAAATACCGTGCCGGGGTTTTTGTTGCCGATCTCGCCCGGGTTGCCGTGTATGCTCAAAACGCAATCGCCGCCGGGCCGAATGTCGAAACCCAGCGCGGCAAAATCGTCTTTCAGGCCCGACCACGTTGCCATTTCGTCGAGCGACAGTTCCACCGATTCGGGAAAGAGGCTTTGCTGGCTCGCATTCCGCCGATCGCCCGTTTGCGAACGGTATTGTTCGAAAAGTATTCGCTCGTGCGCCCGTTTCTGGTCGATCAGCATCAAACCCGATTTCACGGAAGTGAGAATATACTTGCCTTTGAGTTGAAAGTGCGTGTTAGCGGCAGCGGTTTGCGGCTTGTTATCCAAAGCCGACTCCGCAAAAACAGGCTCTTGACGATGTTCGTTTTCGAATCCCGCATACAGCGATTCCCAATTCGCCGGGTTGTCTTTCGCCGGCGATTCCGGGCGGTAATGATCCGATGTGCGGAACGGGTTGTAGTTCGGGTTGACGGACACCTGCGGAATGTTGATTTGCGTATCGGGCCGCAGCACGGGGATTTGTATGGAAGGGTCGGTTTCGAAATCGAGCGACGGCACGACATTGAATTTCCCCAACACCTGCTTCACGGAACTGATAAGGATTTGATAAATCGCGCTCTCGTCCTCGAACTTGACTTCCGTTTTGGTGGGATGAATGTTGATGTCGATCGAATCGGGCGGCACTTCCATGTAAATGAAATAACCGGGGATATATTCGGGCGGAAGAATATCCGCGTAAGCCTGCATGACGGCCCTATGCAGATATGGATGTTTGATGAAACGCCCGTTGGCAAAGAAAAATTGCTCGCCGAACGATTTTTTGGCAAAGTCGGGTTTGGTGATAAAACCGCCGATTTTCACCAAAGTCGTTTCCGTTTCCAGATGCAACAGGTTCTGCTTGATCGGGTTGCCAAACAGATGTGTGATTCGCTGCCGCAGATTGGTGGCCGGAAGGTTATAAATATCCGTTTTGTTGTTTTTGACAGTGAAAGCCACATCTTCGTTCACCAGCGCAATCCGCTTGAACTCGTTGAGAATATGCGTCAACTCCGTCGAATCCGATTTCAGGAATTTCCGTCGGGCGGGAACGTTGAAAAACAGATTCTTTACCGTAAAAGTCGTTCCGTCGGGACATTGAATCGGCGTTTGATCCGTAACGCGCGTTCCCGCTATCTCCACTTGCGTGCCCAACTCGTCTTCCGTGCGCTTGGTACGAAGCTGCACTTCGGCGATGGCCGCGATGGAAGCCAAAGCCTCGCCGCGAAACCCCAATGTGTGTATGGAAAAAAGGTCTTTCGATTCGCGGATCTTCGATGTCGCATGGCGGTCGAAGCACAGCCGCGCATCGGTTTCGGACATTCCGCTGCCGTTGTCGATCACCTGTATCCGGGTTTTTCCCGCGTCGTTCAAATAAATATCCACCGACGTAGCGCCCGCATCGATGGCGTTTTCCACCAATTCCTTCAATACCGAAGCGGGGCGCTGAATTACTTCTCCGGCAGCTATCTGGTTGGCCACCGAATCGGGAAGAAGTCGAATAATATCTGTCATTTTCGATGAATACTCCGGACGGTTACTTTATTTTCCAAAAAGCCTTAAACAGTTCGGAATCATATAAATAAAAGGCATAAAGCGATGCCGCAATCAATACCAAAAACAATATAAGGCGAATGACGGATGGTGATTGCAGTTTGATTTTCAGCCCTTTTGACTTATTCCGATGTTCCGACAGGAACCCCTTTTTTAAGCCGGTATAACCCACTCTATCCTTGTCGGCTGCAAGCTCAGCTACGGCTTGCGCTTTCATTTTTTCCAAACGCTCTTTCCGTTCATCGTAATACAACGGACGGTATCGAAATTGCCTCGGCTTCGGCGTATTGAAATGAAACAACAGAGCCATAATAAATTGTGATTAAAGTGTATTTTGCAAAGGTAAGAAAAATGTCGATTTTTCGAAAATCGAAAGTTCCGCCGAAAATATCTCATTCGGCCGCTTATCGTTTTCCGGCGCGCATTTGACCCTTTTCCGTCGATACATTATTCCGCATCGAAAGAAAAGAAAGTCGGAAAATATGATCGTTTTTTTATTTATACTTTTATTTTTGTGAAAATTTTTGTTTGCAATATCTTTAGCTTTTTCTGAATTTGTTTTTGATTTTCAAATAAATGGCACGCAAATCTTTTTCGATTTTCGTTATCGTATGGGTAATTATCGTTGCCGGCTCACTGTCGGTCAATTTATGTATCCTGCACCGGAATTCGGAAAATACGATACGAACACGATCGGAAGCGCTTTTCGATTTGACCGTAACCGCACCGTACCGGAATGTCGGCCTTGTTGCGCAAAGCTGCATACTCGGCGACATGAAGGGCGGCATCGGCATCAACGCATCGTTCCTGAAAGGCAGCTCCGGCGATGAAACGGTTTCTTTCAAGAACACAATCATCGCATACGTTCTCATGTTGCTTGCCGGCCTTTTGACTATTTGGGGTATAAAAGCGAGGTCGGGTCGGAAATTGAGCAGGCTGGAAGCCGAAAACAAGGAATTGCGGGAAACGAATACGGCTAAGGACAGGTTTTTCAACATCATTGCACACGATTTGAAAACACCGGCGGCCAACATCAAATCTTTGGCCGAAACGTTGAATGAAAATTTCGCCGGTCTTTCCCCCGAAGAGCAAAAGAATTGCATCGACATGTTGCTCGAATCGGCAAAGACACACAACAACATGCTGAACACGCTGTTGGATTTGTCGAGAGTGCGGACGGGAAGCACGCGGTATTGCCCCGAAAGGTTGGATATGCGCGCTTTGGCGGATGAGGTATTGGTGCAAACCAAACTTCAGGCGCTCCGGAAACGAATCACCCAAACGAATTGCGTGGAGGAATGCTTTGCGTTGGCCGACAAGAATATGATAACCACGGTTGTCCGCAACATTGTGGTCAATGCCATCAAATTTACGTATCCCGACGGGCAAGTCGTCGTTCGCGCACAGTATGACGGCGACAATGTGCTCGTTTCCGTATCCGACTCGGGAAAGGGTATCGATAAAGAAACCGCCGAACGCATTTTCGATGCGGATTACAACAAGAGCACCGTCGGGACGTTCAACGAGCCGGGCACGGGGTTGGGGCTTGTGCTTTGCAAGGAATTCGTGGAACGCAACAACGGGAAAATATGGCTCGAAAGCGTTGTCGGAACAGGTACTACTTTCTTCTTCACGTTGCCTGCCGACGAGAAAAAATAAAGCGATTCAGTTTCTTTTATCTACGCCCCACATCAGTTTATGGCGCAAAGTAGCGTAGAACGAGGCCGATTTGACGACTTTGATTTTGAAGTCGGCGCGTCTCAACGTTATTTCGGTTCCGCAAGCGCATTCCACGGAACGCGAATCGAGCGAAAGCGTGAATCCCTTGTCGCGACAATTGGTTGACAACCGCAACACCACGCTGTCGGGAATTACCAACGGCCGTACATTCAAATTGTGCGGCGCCATGGGCGAAATGATGAAGTTTTGCGATTCGGGCGCAATGATGGGGCCGCCCACACTCAGCGAATACGCCGTCGAACCCGTCGGAGTAGCTACAATAAGCCCGTCGGCCCAATACGAATTCAGAAACTCGTTGTTGCTCCACGTGTGAATGATGATCAGCCCCGTGGTGTTTTTTTGGATAACCGCATCGTTCAAAGCGTACGGAAAATCGCCGAAAAGACTGCCTTTCGCCTCCAAACGAAGCAAAGTGCGTTCATCGATCGCCAATTCCCCCGCCAGCAATTTCCCCACGGATTCTTTCAGATCGAGTTCCGTGACATTTGCCAGAAATCCGAGCCGTCCGATGTTGATGCCTACGATCGGGATGCCGCTGTCGCGAACGATCATTCCCGAGCTGAGAAAAGTGCCGTCGCCGCCCACGCTCATCAGGAACCGCGTGTCGGAAGGCAAACTCTCGTATCCCCGAAAGGTGCCTTTTACCTTCCCGAAAAGCTCCGGCATCGAGCGCAAAAAGTCGTGCAACGGCTCATACATCACCACATCAACCCCCGCTTCGGTCAATACTCCCGACAGGTTGCGAACCACTTGGGCGCTTCGTTCATTAAAGGTTTTACCGTAAACAGCTATAATCATAAAAAAAGATAAGAGGTAAAAGATAAGAAGTAAAAGGTAAAAGGTAAGAAGTAAAAGGTAAGAATGAAAAATGAAGAGTCATTTCCGGTTTTACCTTTTACCTCTTACTTCTTACCTTTCATACGTTCATATACATCATAAATTGGTCATAATTACTGCGCAACACATCTTCGTTATAATTGCGGCTTTGGTATGAGGCTTTGATCACATAATCGTAACGAAGAAATGTTTGCAGGATGGACGTCAAATCCGGGCGATCGATTTTAAGGGTCACTTCCATCTTGACGGAGTCGGGTTGCGAGGTGGCGTAACAACTCAACACCTTGGCGTCGTTATCCTCGACAATGCGCGCTATTTGCGACAACGAATAATCGTTGGCATTCAGTTCGAGCACGATAATCCCTCCCGGAATTTGCACCGCCGCCAAGTCGCCGAAAGCGCGGATCAATTGCCGCGAACTGATCATTCCGAGATACTTGTGATTTTCGGTAAGCACCGGAACGGCTGTCAGGCTGTGACGCGAAACCACTTCGACCACTTCATACAAATGCTGATATTCGTATACAAAAGGGCTGAAAAGCGTGTTGACAAACTTACTCACCGGCTCGTCCACCATGTTGTGGTCGAATATATCGACGTCGGATATGATGCCGATAAAATCGCCTTGATCGACAATCGGCAGGTGCGATATGCGAAATGCCTCCATGCGAAGCAAGCCTTTGGCTCCCGTATCGGAGGGCTGCAACGGCTGAATTACTTCTGATATAAGGTCTTTGGCAAGCATACCGAATTTGATTATGTGCCTCAAAGATACGTCATTTATTCGAAATCGTTGTTTTTTGTTC
>JAVBRP010000053.1:0-5023 GCA_031547815.1 Bacteroidales bacterium
TTGAGTACATCCTGTTCGTACGGGGCGTAATCTTCAACTTTCACCAACGTATAATTTTGCGGTACTTGAAATTCCTGCCCGAAAAGGCACATTCCTTGAAAAAGAACGATGCCGGCTAACAATAACTTTTTCATTTTTTTATTCGATTATAAAATTAGTTCTTTTTTATTGATTGTTTTCACCGATCAGTCGATAAAACTCTTCTTCCGAAATGATCTTCACACCGAGCGCTTCGGCTTTTTTGATCTTATCGGGGCCGGGTTTTTCGCCGGCAAGCACGTAATCGGTTTTGGACGAAACGGAACTCGAATTTTTGCCGCCGTGCTCTTCCACCATTTTCTTGACGTCGTCGCGCGGAATGGTGAAAACGCCGCTTACCACGATGCTCTTGCCTTTCAGCGTCTCCGATTTCACTTGATGCGCGCTTTCGTCGGCAGTAAATTGCAGCCCTGCTTGTTTCAACCGTTCCACAATCGCACGATTTTCGGGACGGCCGAAAAAGTCGACCACGCTTGCGGCAATACGGTCGCCGATTTCGTCCACGGCAACCAGCTCTTCAAACTTGGCTTGCGACAGCGCATCGATATTTTTGAAGCTGCGCGCCAGCTTTTTGGCAATGGTTTCGCCCACGAAACGGATTCCGATGGCGTAAAGCGTCCGCTCGAAAGGCACTTGCTTCGATGCTTCGATGCCCGACAGGATTTTTTCGACCGAGCGTTCTCTGAGACTGACCTTTTTCGAACCGCCGTCATCATCGACGATCGTTTTTTCCAACCCGAGCAATTGTTCGTATCGGAGCGAATAAAGATCGGCGACATCGTGCAGCAAACCTTTGTCGTACAGCATTTCGATCTTTCCTTCGCCGAGGCTGTCGATATTCATTGCCTTTCGGCTGATGAAATGCTCGACGCGGCCTTTTATTTGCGGCGGACAACCGTTTTCGTTCGGGCAATACCAAGCCGCTTCACCTTCGTTGCGTTTGAGTTCGGTGTCGCATTCGGGACACCGCCCGATAAATTGCGTGGGCATGCAGAAAAGCGTCCGTTTGGCCAAGTTGACGCCGATCACTTTCGGAATGATCTCGCCGCCTTTTTCCACATACACGGTGTCGCCTACGCGAATGTCGAGCAATCGTATCTGATCGGCATTGTGCAGCGATGCCCGCTTGACGGTGGTTCCCGCCAAGCGCACGGGTTCGAGATTGGCGACGGGCGTCACGGCTCCCGTACGGCCGACTTGATAAGATATTGAATTTAAGCGCGTTTCGACCCGTTCGGCAGGAAATTTGTACGCAACGGCCCAACGCGGACTTTTGGCGCGCATGCCCAATTGGCGTTGTTGCGTCAAGCTGTCGACTTTGATCACGATTCCGTCGATGTCGAAAGGCAATTGATCGCGGTCTTTTGCCCGGTTGACGATAAATTGATGCACTTGCGCCATGTTGTCGCAGACGGCGACATAAGGCGGCACTTTGAATCCCCACTCGCGCGCTTTTTGCAGGTTTTCGTAATGCGATTGCGTGGGCAGCTTTTCGCCCAACATGTAATAGAGAAAACAATCGAGCGAACGTTTTGCCGCTTGGGCGGAATTTTGCATTTTCAATGTTCCAGATGCGGCGTTGCGCGGATTGGCGAACGGCATTTCGCCGATTTCGACACGCTCCTCGTTCAATTTATCGAATACTTGGTGCGGCATCATCACCTCGCCGCGAATCTCGAATTCTTCGGGCCAGTCGCCCGCGTGCAGTTTTAGCGGAATGCTGCGAATGGTGCGTATGTTGGCCGTCACGTCGTCGCCTTGCACGCCGTCGCCGCGAGTTACGGCGCGCAACAATTCGCCGTTGCGATAGGTGAGGCTTACGGAAGCGCCGTCGTATTTCAATTCGCACACATATCGGTAAGCGCCGGCCAAATCCTTGCTCACCCGCACGTCGAAATCATTCAATTCCTCTTCGCTGTACGTATTATCCAACGAAAGCATCGGGTATTTGTGCGTCACTTGCGTGAATTCCACGTTGATGTCGCTTCCCACACGTTGCGTGGGCGAGTTGGGATCGGCATATTCGGGATGTTCCCGTTCAAGCCGTTCCAATTCTTTGAGCATCATGTCGTAATCGTAGTCGCTGATGGCAGGCTGCGATTGAACATAGTACAAATGATTATGCTTTTCGAGTTCTTTGCGTAATTCGGCAATGCGTTGCGCGATATCCATACAGAAATGAAGAATGATGAGTGATGAATGAAAAATCAATGTTCGATAACCAGTCGTACGCGGCAATATTCCTTACCGGTGTCGGGTCGGCGCAGGGAGCAGACAAATTGCCGGTCGTCGAGGCGTCCGTACAGGATTTCGACCGGATCGTGCAACCGGGATTCCGACAGGAAATTAATTTCCGCAGAACGCACGGTCAGCGACTGTTCTTCTATCGGCAAGTGACTCACCGCCCAATGCAGGTAACAAACGTTGTTGACATGGTTGTTGACATCCACGTCGGTATATCCCGCAACGAGGCTTGCATGCGGTGTCATCGTTGCGGCAAGTGCGATTTTTTCGGATTGACGATCCACCGCGTTTTGCGGATAGCAAGGCATGTCGCCGCAAACGTGGTCGACACGCTGCAACCGATGCGTGGCGCCGTCGATAATGAGCCACGACGAGGTTCCGGCGCCCAGCAATTCTTTTCCGTCCTCGGATTTGATCCGGAAATCGCGCAAAGCGAACAAACTTTCCATGCCTTTGGGCCATGTTTCCAACAGAACGGTGTCGCCCCAAAGCGGATAACGATACATTTCGACGTACAATCGGGATAAAATCCAAAAACGGTCTCGGGTGCTCAGCGCCTTAAATCCGAATCCCATGGACTCGGCGTTGCGCCAAGCGCTTTCCTGAAAATAATTGACCGCCGAAACGATCGACAGACGACTGTGTCGATCAACTTCGTAAGAATGAATTTGATATCGGTCTACCCACGATTCTTTCAATATGCTCATTACGTGAACTTTTTTATTGACGGATACAGGCAAAAGTACATCTTTTTCCCGATAAAAAGCGATGTCGATTTTTTAACCTCTCACGGTCATGTTTTATGCAAAAGCTCGCGTGCGTTTGTTATTGGGTGTCGTAAAATCATCCTGTCGGGTTTTCAAAGCCGGATAGGACTTGCTTGGATATAAGACCTGTCGGGTTTTCAAAACCCAACAGGTCAGCCCGGGCTTGTAATCGAAAATTTGTTTTTTTCGAAATTTTTGTTCGAAAATAAAAAATATTGCTTTATCTTTGCACGCTCAAAAAACAGGTATATAATTTTTTAATGAAATATGGCAAATCATAAATCATCCATCAAAAGAATAAGACAAAGCGAAAGCCGGAGGTTAGAAAACAAGTATTATGCAAAAACTACCCGTAACGCTATCAAGAAGTTACGGAGCACCACCGAGAAATCGGCTGCGATGGAACAGTACTCGGGCGTGGCTTCTATGCTGGATAAATTGGCAAAGAAGAATGTAATACATAAGAACAAGGCTTCGAACCTCAAATCGAAACTCTCTCATTATATCAATACACTGGCTTAAGCCGGACTTATTAATGATATGCCTGCACCCTTCCTCGCGTGGAGGGGTTTTTTGTTTATACCGTTTTTAACGCTGCTTTATCGAATTAAAACTTGAACGACCATGTCGCCCCAATCACTATCGATCAAGAACTTATCGGAAGATGACCGTCCTCGCGAAAAACTTTTGACCAAAGGTGTTGCCGCGCTCAGCAACGCCGAATTGCTGGCCATTATTCTCGGTTCGGGTTCACGAGACGAGAATGCGGTTGAGCTGGCGAGAAGAATATTGCTGCAAGCAGGAAACGATCTCGCCAAGTTGGGAAAATTGACGGTTGCCGAATTGAAAAAATATAAAGGCGTAGGCAAAGTGAAAGCGGTCGGCGTTGTAGCGGCGATGGAACTCGGACGGCGGCGGACCGGCGAGAAAGATACCACTGTCGAAAAAAAGCATATTCTGGTCAGCAAGGATATTTTTTTCGTGTTTCACCCGTTGTTGTGCGATTTGCCGCACGAAGAATTTTGGCTGCTCTTTCTGAACACCGCAAACAGAATCATAGACAAGCAACGATTGAGCGTGGGCGGCTTGACGGAAACGTCGGTCGATGTTCGCGTGATCATGAAAATGGCCGTCGATCGGCTGGCTTCGGGCATCGTGCTTTGCCATAACCATCCTTCGGGAAACATGACTCCGGGTATTCACGATATACAACTGACCCGGAAAATAAAAGAATGCGCGCAATTGCTCGACATCAAGCTGGTAGATCATCTCATCATCGGCGATAATGACTTTTACAGCTTTGCGGACGAAGGGAGAATTTAATTTTCGACTATTTCGTCGATAACGCTACCCGCTTTGCCGTCGTGCAACACGGTTTCGATGCGTTGTCCCTTTTTCAGATCGCCGATGCGGCGGACAACCTTGCCGTCGACAAACGTCATGGTGTAGCCTCGCCGCAACAGACGCGAAGGATCGAGAAGCTGCAATTTGTCTTCCAGCCAAACGATTTGCTTTTGTCGGTTTTCAACAGCCATGCCGCATGCTTTATGCAACCGTTTTTGCAGTCCCGGCAGTTTTGCGTTTTGAACCGATACAGCTTTGTTGATGCCTGTTTGCAGCGCAACGGATAAACGATGTTGTTCGGTTTTCTTTCGCGACAGCGCTACCGATACCGCATGCGACAACCGGAATCGGTATGCCTGCATTTCCTTGTCGGAAGCATGCATCAGCGAACGCATGTCGGTTTGCAGGCGCACGGACAGGTTTTTCAACCGTTCAGCCGGCAGCAGGATGCTTTCCGCAACGGCGTCGGCGAGCCTTTCGGCAAGCTCCTGCAACGTCTCTGCAAATTCGCCGGCACGATCGACGAGAAATTCGGCAACGGCCGTGGGCGTTTTCAACGAGATGCACGCCACGCGGTCGGCAATGGTTTCGTCGCGGTCGTGGCCGATGCCCGTGATGATCGGCAACGG
>JAVBRP010000204.1:0-8558 GCA_031547815.1 Bacteroidales bacterium
ACAAGGAAGATGCCTTTGTAATCCCTTTCCCAATAAGTTAAAAAAGGATCCTGATTCGTGGTAATGGTTCCGACCGCAAATCTTCGTATGTTCCGCGTAGTGCTTGTGGAAACAGCATTGTCGGTTGCACAGTCCAAATAGGCGCCTTCGTTGTCGCCATAGTTGGTCGGTATGTAATCGTACGCCTGACCGACTAACCCGTCGGCCATTTCGGGGTACTTCCATAAATCTTCTTCCGTACGGTTTCCTTCCGGATACGGATCAAGATAGTCCTTACAAGAGTGGAGCATCAATAAAATGCTCGATATGATCGGAATAATATATTTTGCTTTCATCATCGGAATCATTTAAAAAGTAAGTTTTAATCCGCAGGTATATGTTCTGAACAAGGGATAAAGGTAGACGCCGGCATCCACCGATTCCGGGTCGACATATTTTACGTTGGTAATGGTGAGCAAATTTGCTCCGCGCACAAATACTTTTGCAGCTTTCATGTGCAATGCTTGGGTAACCTTCGGAGACAGATTGTAAGCAAATTCTGCATTTTGCAATTTGAAATATCCGCCTTTTGTCAACCAAAAATCTGAAGATTGGAAATTGTTGTTTACCTGATAATAAGTCAGTCGGGGATATGCACCGCCGATATTGTCTCTGACAAATTCCGAATAATTATTGTTGCCCCATCCGTTTCGGAAATACATGTTGGTCAAAGGCAAATCGACAAAAGCGATACCGTCGGCAACCAAAGTCAATTCGAAACCCTTGTACCGCAACATCAGGTTCAGACCGTAGAACAATCTCGGAGAAGTATGTCCAATAACCCCTTTATCATTGTCATCCACAGCGCCGTCGCCATTAAGATCGGCATATTTGAGATCGCCTGATTGCAGGACTTCGTCGTACAATTGAGGTATAATTTTTGTTTCGGCATCGCTTGCGAACTTACCTAAATATGTAAGCCCTCGATAAGAATCCAATGATTTATTCGTCAGCCGTTGATAATCAAATCGGTAATTTGGCTCGTCCCATTTCAGAATTTTGGTATTTTGGACGGTTGCGTTACCACCGACAGAAAAGCCGAAATCTCCGATTTTATCGGTATATTGAATGGCAGACTCAACTCCGAAATACCTGTATTTTTCATAATTGACAAACGAATAAGATGAATTGCCCGTAACATAAGGGATTGTGTACAACAAATTGGTGACAACTCCGTCACGTATGTTGTTGTAGTAACTGACATCGACGGTAAGTTTGTGGTCGAACAATGCCGCATCCAAACCTACGGAAAGTTCCTTGCGTTTTTCCCAACCAAAGTCAGGATTTCCGATAACCGTAGGGTTGCTTCGTTTGGTAGCTTCGGTATCGCTTCCGAACCAATATCCCGTGGGTGCAGGCCCCGAAGCTCCTCCGGAAGCATTGTATGTCCAACGATCCAAATAATAAGAAGCTCCGTTGTAAGCATCATATCCGTTCATCCCGATTTCGCCCCTCAATTTCAAATAATTGATGAAAGAAACACCGGAGAAAAATCCTTCTTCGGAAATAATCCAACTTGCGCCTACTGCCGGGAACAAAAGATATCGATGGCCGGGCGCTAAACTTGTACTTCCGGCAAAATTCAATACTCCGTGCAAGGAGTACTTCCCGTTATACGTGTACAATGCCGACAATATGCCGTTTTGGTGCCGTTCGGGTTGGAGCGTCGCATCTCTCGTGGTCATCGACAAATAATATGTCAACGCCGCCTGCAAATAATTTTTGTTTCCGAAATCCTTATCGTACGTAAAACTTTGGTATCCTCCGAATCGTTGATAATAATAATCGTGAAGATTTTGTTGATTGGCAACGGTCAATCCGTCAATCGCTTTAGTAAGGAGGATGGTATCGGCTCCCGTTTTCGTTGTCGATGGGGTGACATTGTAAGCGGCATATTGTTCGAGCTTGCCGAGTCGCATCAGGTTGAATATGTCGAAACTGAAAAATGTTTTCGATTTCAATCCCGGAAGAATTCTTTTCATGTCATAAACCAAAGAAGCGCTTGCGGTTCCCATTCTTCCGTACTCGGTATAGTAACCGTTATCGACCAAAGCTCCGATCGGATTTTGAGAAAATGAAGGATCGACGCCGTACCAAGTGAATTTGTCGTCGGAACTTGTGCTTGCATATACGGGAAAAGCGATGGGCGATATGGTCGAAGCATCAGAAATCATGATTAAGAACTTGGACAAATCGCCGGAATAGTAACTGGGAGAGTTGCGAAAAGTAAGCCCGCCGAAAATGTTCATGTGCAAAGAAAGCTCATCGTTGAGTTTAACATCGATGTTCGAACGAGCGTTCAGCCGGTTGTAATTGGCTTTATACCCCAACTTAAAGAGATCGTCCGAGCCGCTGTAGCCCAAATAAGTAAAAAATCGAACGCCTTCTTTCCTGCCTTCATACGAGAAATTGAACTTGCGCATGTTCATCGTGTTCTTCATCATCATTTCTTTGAAATTGATACTCGGATGATACATGTCGTACGGGTCGTTCTTTGCATAAGCGGCAATATCGTTGTCCGAATAAAGCGGTGTCATTCCTTCGTTGCTGCGAGCCAAATTGTTCAGTCGCGCGTAATCGGCACCGGTAGTCCAATTCGGGAATCGATCGGCAACGTTCACACCGTATTCGGCATTTACTTTCAAAATGCTTTTTTCCGAAGTTCCTCTGCGGGTTCTCAAAAAGATGATGCCGTCGGCTGCTTCGGGTCCGAACATGGTTTTACCGACAATGTCCTTAATAACGGTTGCCGACTCGATTTCGTACTGTTCTATTTGTATTTCGGTAATCTCGGTCGGGATATCGTCGATAATGAAAATGGGATTTCTTCCGCGTAAATTCATTGTCGCTCTCGGTTCAAATCCGAAATTGCCGTAATTTTCTTCGGGGTGGATTTCGGGAGATCCGTGAATCTCGCGCACTCTCAATCCCGGTATAAGTCCCGAAAAGGTATTACGGATATCGTAGGAAGGGTATTTTTCCAAAACATCGCCGCTGACAACCGAATTTCCCGAAGTAGCATTCTTTTTCGGAATATTCATAAACGGCAGAATGGCATGCCTTTCGATTTCATTGTCCGTACTGTCACTTTCCGACACAATGGCTTCATCGTCGGCAGGCTTCGATTGGCGGGCGTTTGCTTCGGTCGCGAAACTTATCGATAGGAGCACGATGCCGAAGAAACAATATTTTATTACCGGTAATATTAAAAATTTACTCATAATTATCATATTAATCAGGGTTGTATTTACCAAACTTCGTTGGGTTTAAAAACACTCATTTTTTGCATGTCCTCAAGGTCGAATGCAAAATAGTACATGGCATCTTTCCAAACCGATTGTCGGCTGGAGGCTAAAAGTTTATCTCTGGTATATTTATATCCCGTGGGATAGATGGTCGCATCATATCCGGCCGGTAACTTTTCGATTTCCATGCCCGTGATCCCCTCGGTCATTGTTCGAGGAGCATCTTTCCAACGGCGGATATCGAAATAATAATGGAATCCTTCATAGCACAATTCCACAAAACGCTCATTCTTGATGCGGTCGCGGAACATGTCCTTGTTTGACGTGAATTGATCTTGAACAGGAACCATGCCGAATCTGTCACGTATCAGGTTAATCGCTTCCACTGCGGTTTTATCCGCCCCCGGCGCCGCCGTATTCGGACCGTATGCCTCATTGGCAGCTTCGGCATAGTTTAAATAAAGTTCGGCCAAACGAATCAGAGGATCGGTCATTGCAGGCGAAATTCTATTCAATGTGCTTTGTCCGCCCCATCGTTTCATTGAATAATATCCCGTATAAGTGATTCCGGCATAATCTTGTTGGAGTTGTTCCGAATATGTGGTTTTGCCGTTCACCGTCTCGTAATATATTTTGGCGGTTCCGTATCCCGGAATGGAAGCTCCGTTATACATGATGGCGGTATAAAATCGCGGATCGCGATTGACATAAGGATTCTGATCGTAATAGTGTCCGGCTTGCGTCGCGGCATCCCGGTAAGCCCGGGTATTCAACGGATCGCCCCATTTTGTTTCGAATTTGTCGACCCCGTTTTGTGTCGGGCATTCGGGGCTGTTGGCCGTTTTGTTGGCCGACATGGGCCCGTTGATCAGCCATTGTAATGTACTTGCATTATAGGCGCCGGTGCCATGATAATAACCCCATATTTGTTCATTACTGTATTGCGCCCCGACGAAATTTTGTTTGTAATTGGCGGGCGTCAATAATGCATATCCATGTTGCAATGCTGTTTGGATTGCTTCCCAATTGGCTTTGGCAGCATCTTCCCATGCTTTTTGACCGGCGCTGCCAATGTTCAACGGGCTGGCAGCATACAGCAAGGCGCGAGCTTTCAATGCCACTGCTGCACATCCGTTGGGACGGAACATATTCGGATGGGTCAGGTGTCCCGGTTGTCCGGGTGTGGGATTATCGCGCCGCATCAGTCCGGCTTTGTTGAAATAATAAGCAGCCGAGTCGAAATCCGCTGCAATCTTCGTCAAATAATCATACGGGGGCAATCGTTCCAAGTCCCACGGGTCGGTAGCACCGATCACTTTGGTAACATAAGGCATCGGCCCCCATGTCTTGTGCAACATGAAATTGGCATAAGCGCGCATAAAATATGCTTGTCCCTTGATGTCGTCGATATCCTGCTGCGTGGCATCCTGAAGCATGTGCAGCTTTTCCAGCGCCATATTGGCTCTGCGAATAACGATAAACATGGCTCTCAAAATGGGGCGGTAGTTCGCATAAGTATAAATAAAACTGTATTGCATATAGTTGCCTCTTTTAAAAGCGGTTGCCGTTTGGTCTCTACCCTGATCGGCCACTTCGGTCATCATTTCCCAAGAGCTCTTTTGGTTGCCGATACTCCAAAACAACGGATAAGCGCATTTGATATTAAATTCACCGTCAACCTTATCGGTACTCGTCGGTCTCGACAAGTCATTCAATTTTCCGTTGTATATGCCGTCGAAATATTTCATGAAATTTTGGTATTTGGAAAATACTTCGGCTTCGCTTGTTCCCGATTCCGGAGCTTTATCCAAATAATCGTCGCATGAAGACGCAAAAAAGAAAAATGCAACTCCGACAAATAATATGATTTTATGTATGGATTTCATTACGATACGTTTTTTGATTAAAATGAGAAACTCAATCCGACGGTGTAACGTCGCATTTGCGGGTAAAATCCCTGGCTGTAATCTTTTCTTTCGGGATCGCCTTCAATCAGCTTGGTCCATGTGAAAAGATTATTACCGGTTAAGTATACTTGCAGGTTCGACATTCCCAACACTCTTTTGAGTGCTTCCGATTTGAATGTATAGCTTGCAAAAACTTCTTTGAGCCTGATGTAGGAAGCGTCTCTCCATGTACGGCCGGGAATGCCGAGCAGGTATCCTTGGTCGCCGGAACCGCCCGCCCATCCGATGTTGTCTATACTCAGCACATTATAATGCAATGTAGCGTGATTGGCTCCCGGATTGTTCGGACGCCAGTAATCCAATTGGGATTTATGCACCCGATAATCGCCTTTGGTGAATTCGTGCTCGAAAGTCATATCATACGTCACGTATTTTCCTTTGTTGCCTTGGAACATAATGTGGAAATTAAAGCCTTTGTAAGCAAATCCTCCCGTGAACGAATAAGTGATCGGAGCATATTTGGATCCTTCGATGGGATGTTTATCGCTTTTGTCGATGATCCCGTCGGCGTTATAATCCAAATACTTGTAATCGCCCATATTCAAAACGCTCACCGCTACGGCCGAAGGATTGATGTGAGCGTCGTCCACCGAAGTAAAATACCCTGTTCCGGTCAATTGCGTACCATCCATATTCACGTCGATCGGTTTTCCGGCGCTTCTGGAATAATCGGGAGCATACGGAAGGTCGTCTTTAAACACCACCCTGTTCTCGTTCCATCCGAAAATACCTCGGATGTAATAGTTAAATCCGCTTGAGGTTGTTTTATTGAATTCGGCCTCCACTTCAAAACCGTGTTTTTTCATTTCACCCATATTCAATTCTTTGAAAGTGGTGCCCACAATGAAAGGAACCGTACGAGGTTCGAGCAACATTTTATCGCGTTGTTCGTCAAAAAAATCGACGGTTGCCGTAAACAAGTTATTGAACAGACCAAATTCGATCCCGATATCTCTTTTCCGTGCTTCTTCCCACTGCGCAACATCATTGGCGCCTTTATCCTCATTGAAATAGCCGCTTTTATCGTAGAATTCGCTGATGTACAACCAACGATTGGCTGCGACGTCGCTTCCCACAACTCCGTCGGAATAGCGCAACTTTAACTTATTCACCCACGACACTGCATTTTTGAAGAAGGGTTCTTCGGAAATGACATAGCCGATAGCTCCCGAAGGAAAGAAACCATATCGGTTCTTAGGTGCAAACCGCTCGGAGCCCGTATATCCGACATTCATTTCAAGTAAGTATTTCAGTTTGTAGCTGTAGGTTGCCCTACCCACTAATCCTTGGTTATAGTAGGGGAAATTTAAGTCTTCGTTTCTTTCTTGTCGATTGACGAGCATCAAGCCGGAGGTGTAATGATTTCCGAAATTCCTCGAAAAATTCAACCCGACTTCGTAATACATATTTCTGGTGTAATATTCTTTATCGGGCAATCCTCCGATTCCGATAGAGACCGGAGGCATCACATATACCTCATTTCCTTCGCCTGCGCGATACCACGGATTTTCTCCCGCAACACCTACTTTAGCATAATCGAGCATGTACTGCGGATAATTGTAAGTAGCGGTTAATGCCGTATTCTTAAAGTAGGAACTTAAAGAAGCCTTTCCCATAACACTCAACCCGGTTACAATAAAATCAAGTTTTTGATCCAAAACAATATCCGTAAAAATTTTTGTACTGAGAAAACGTCGAAGCGATCCGTTGGCAAAATTGTTGTACGGATTTCCGACATATCCTCCGAAAGCTTGAGACAATCGTTCTCCGGAAGCATCGGGATAATCGGGATCGGGAACCATTTCCAATACCCAAGCCGGGAAATAGGCCGGAAACATAGTGGTCGGCGCAGAGTACAAATCTCTCCATTTAGATTCGGCCGGTTGATTCTTTATCCCGATATCGCCGCCCATGTTGAACGAGAATTTTGTCGTTTTGGTAAGATTGAAATCCAAATTCGCACGGTAATTGATCCGATGATACCAATAGCGCGAATCCAATGCTCCTTGATTGCTGTTTTTGAAAAAATCGCCTTCATATACATATCCGAGCGAACCGAAATATTTCACGAAATCGTTACCGCCGGTGACATTTAGGTTGGCATTTGTTGTGGGGGCAATTCTCTTGGTAGTGAGATCGAACCAATTGACATCCGGATAACGCAAGGCATTTAACGGAGTTGAAGGACTGCGATATTCTGCCAACGCAGCATCGGAAATAAGATTCGAATACATTTGTTGGTTCATAAAAGCAACGTTCAGCATCGACATGGTTGTGTAGGCATCAATATGCGGCGGTTTGCGTGCAACCTGCTCGACACCTGTTGAGGCGGAGAAACTCAGTTTTGCTTTGCCTTCCGTCCCTCTTTTGGTAGTAACGATCAAAACGCCGTTGGCGCCCTTTGCTCCGAATACGGCCGTTGCCGAAGCATCTTTCAATACCGAAAATGAAGCGATCTCGTTCGGATCCAAATCGCGAAAATCGCGTTCGACGCCGTCGACCAACACCAACGGTTGCGAGCCGTTCCAACTGGACAACCCGCGGATAACGATTTCCGAATCGTCGTTGCCCGGTTCCCCTGTTTGCTGAATCGTTAACACTCCGGATAATTTACCGGCAATGGCATTGGTGACATTCGGTACGCCCGACCTGATAAGCTCTTCGGTGCCGATTTGCGAAATGGCTCCCACCACGCTTTCTTTCTTTTGCGTTCCGTAGCCGACCACCACCACTTCCTCAATTTGTTTCGAATCCTCCTGTAACGTGACGGTTATCGAACGCCTGTCACCGACAACGATTTGTTGCTCGATATACCCGATGAAGGAAAATACAATAACAGCTTCCTCGTTGGGAATATTGATCGTGAACTCGCCGTCGATACTTGTCGCAACACCGATAGTGGTGCCTTTAACGAGTACGTTTACGCCCGGCATCGGTTCTCCGGAGGTGTCCGTCACTTTTCCGGTTATTCGCAGTTGTTGTTTTGCATCCGTACTTTTTTCATAACCTCGGAACTTCGAAAAATCCGCATCAACAGTAAGATTTCTCTCCGTTTTCGTAAGTATACCGACACTTGCAATCTCTTTTGGGCTTTTTCCTGAAAGCATCCCCGAATCGAATCGATTTTGCGCCATCGACATCGGAGAAATCAAAATAAGCCATACAACGCATAAGCTTATAAGTTTTTTCATAAATAAAAGATTAAAATAAAAATTAAAAGATTTTCATAAAATAAACGATTTAAAATTTCGACAATTCTCACAATACAAATATATGCTGCCGATCAACGTATCTTGTGAATTACGGT